>NZ_JAUBQM010000129.1:0-9698 GCF_036701245.1 Microcoleus sp. Pol14D4 | reverse complement strand
ATACCACCTATCTGGAGTGCATACCTATCGCTGACATCATTGGCGATACCGCAATGCAGTTGCGGTGAGCAGTTACGGACGGTCTTATAAAGAAATTGCAGCCAGCACTGAATATGAATATGATTATATCAAAGATGCTGGTGCTAAACTATGGAAACTACTTTCAAAAGCACTAGAAGAAAAAGTTAAAAAAGATAATCTTAAATCTGTATTAAAGCGATACTTACGGCGGAGTCAAGTGAACTTACAGCGAAATCTGACAATAGAAGTTAACCTCAGCGGTGCTAATCTCAGCGGCGCTAACTTAAGTGGAGCTAGATTATTCGCAAACTTAAATGAAGCTGATTATGGTCAAGCTGATTTGGATAAAACAATAAATGCTGATAGTGAAACTGAATTATCTGGCTCAGAAAACGAAATTAACTGGAATGGTTTTCGCCTTCACTCCGACGCACAAGTGAAAATTGCCGAAATACTCGATCGCACTTCCACTCTCTTCATCCCCAACTCCCAACTGCGACTGACAACACCCGCCGGCCGACAAAACCAAGAAGCTGACTTTCTGATTTTCCACCAAAACAAGTTAGGGATACTGAAAATTGACAGTGGATCATCCCATCCAAACGCAACAGAAGATGAAATGTGCCAGCTTTTCATAGATTCTGGCATCAGTCTTGTCAAACATTACGATGCTACCCGATGCAGCGAACAGCCGGATCTAGTTGTGCAAGAGTTTTTGGAAAATTTGAGTCACGTACAAGCCTAATAAGGTGTTTTTTATTTAAACTGTGATACAAACATTACCTTGGCTTTTGATATTTTCTCACTTCAACAATTAACACTACTTCATTTCAGAGTCGATGTAATAAATAGTATAGCTCTTCAATTAATTTAAACGGTCGGCGGAAAATTTTACACTAATTCACGGAAATAATTTTGAATTATACCGTATTTAAAAGCACAATAGCTTATTTGAATTTCATTGAAAATTAAAGCAAAGAGTCATCTGTTGTGAATTCCTTTTTCTCTTTCTTCCTCTGTGTCCTCTGCGTCCTCTGCGGTTACTTTCAAAAGTATAAATTTAACCGCAGATATACACAGATGAAGGCAGATTGAGATTGTCTGTTAACGCATAAAACAAAGCGAAGCAATCTTCAGCCCCTGCGATTGCTTCTTACTAATTATCCACGATCAATTCTCCTTTCCCCTCAATCACTTCTCCGATCGCGAACGCACCAATTCCCTGAGATTCAAACCATTTAACAGCCTGTTCTACTTCCCTGGAATCGAGCAACAGCACAAACCCAATCCCCATATTAAAAGTATTGAACATATCTGCTGTGGCAACTTGGCCCGCTTCAGCAATCCACTGGAAAATTGGCAAATTTTGCCAGCTATTGCTGTCAATTCTGACAGATTGATTAACTCCCAAACAGCGGGGCAAATTTTCCGGCAAACCGCCGCCCGTAATGTGAGCCATACCGTGAATTTCTAGACCGTTATTAATTGCTTCGAGGACTGGTTTAACATAAATTTTAGTCGGAGTTAGCAGCACTTCTCCTAAAGTTTGGCCACCTAAATTTTTGGGTTGGGAATTCCAATCAAAACCTAAATCGCCCGCAATTTTTCTCACCAAACTAAAACCGTTGCTGTGAACGCCCGAACTCGCCAGCCCCACAGCTACATCTCCCACCTGCACCCGCGAACCGTCCAACAATTTGCTCTTTTCGACAATTCCCACACAAAACCCCGCCAAATCGTACTCACCCGCTTGGTAAAAACCGGGCATTTCTGCCGTTTCCCCTCCGAGCAAAGCACAGCCCGCTTGCTTGCAACCGTCAGCAATGCCGGCTACCACCGCAGCTAATTGTTCGGGATTTAACTTTCCCGTCGCTAAATAATCGAGAAAAAAGAGGGGTTCGGCCCCGGATGTCAGCACGTCGTTGACGCACATCGCTACCAAGTCGATACCTACGGTGTCGTGCCGATCGAGATTGTGGGCCAATTTCAACTTAGTCCCAACGCCGTCAGTACCCGAAACCATCACCGGCTCTTTTAAACCCTCTGGGACGCTGAAAAAACCGCTAAACCCGCCGAATCCGCCCAAAACTCCCGATCGGTGCGTGCTCTTGACCATATTCCCGATGCGCGAGACAAAAGCTCTGCCCGCCTCAACATCCACACCTGCTTCTCGATAATCCATAAGTCTGCCAAATCGATTTCCAGTTTTTAGTTTATGCCCATAACAGTTGACAAACAGCTTTTTTCACACTAGCCATTCGGCAGCCCACAAAAGACAATAAATTTTTGTAAATTTTTGTAAATTTTTCTGGAATAACTGAAACGGCTGTAAGCACTGGAACTAAAGGATTTTATGATAGAGGGTTTTGAGAAAATTTGATGAAGATTTGGTGAAAATCGCGATCGCAGCGATCCCCAACCACAAAAGTTTGTGGTAGTCTGTTGCAGTTCGTGAACAAAACACAAATTGCGGATCGAGTATGAGTTGTCAAGTGTCAGGGAAGTTTCCGCCAATTTTTTTTGGGGCGGAAGCATTAAAGCAAAAACGCACCGCGATACTTTACTTTGACTCACGGGGGAATGGCGAAGGGCAAGAGAGAAATCCTTGACGCCCGCCGCCAAATGACCAATCCTCCAATCTCGGTTGGCAATGGCTATTCACAAAAATGGACGTATGAAGGAAAAATTTGTTGGTGGTCTACTCGCTGTCCTGTTAGTTCCTGTGGTAGGAACGGCATCCTCTTGTCACGCACAAGCAACAGGTGCCGACAACCAAAACTCTCAGGTTTCCGAGCAAGTAATTGCCACCCAACCGTCCCAGCAGTTAAACGCTACTCGGGTCGAAGCGCAAAAAGTCGGACAGTATCAGTATCAAGCAAGAGCTGAAATTGCCCGAGACTCGATCGCCAAAATTCAGCCCCACGACTTAGGGGGGCGACAAGCAGCGACAGTCTACGTGCGAAACATTCCAGTCATCACCTTTCTGAACGCGAATCCGGAAACAAATACGGCTTTGGGAGAAACTGGCAACAGCCAAGCCGGTGCTAGCAGTCCGTCAAAAGTAACCGGCGCCAGAGAAAATCCCAAAGTCGGAAATATTGCCAACAAATCCAGCAACCAAGAACCCGATCCAGTTTGGCGGGCATCAAGCTTAGCAGCAAGACTCAATCAGCTAGCCCGCAACAACATCGATCCCAACAGCATTACCGTTAAGTGGGAAAAAGGCGATCGCTACATTATCCAGGCAAACGGTGAGGACTTGGTAAACATCAACGCCGAAACCATCCTCCCCGACACCACCAGCGACTTTAGCCGAGACGCTCTTCAAGCAACCAATCGCCTCCGCCGGCTTCTGGGCAACGCCCCACCCCTGGAAGAAGTCGCAGGCAAACCCCAACCAGAACCCGCGGTGCTGTCTATGGGCCCAGTTCAAGTGCGCCTCAGCGGCTGGGCTTCCTGGTACGGCCCGGGATTTGACGGCAACCTCAGCGCCAGCGGCGAGCGTTTCAATCAAAATGATTTGACCGCAGCCCACCGCCACTTGCCCTTCGGAACTAGAGTCATGGTGAGAAACCTCGACAACGGCCGCACCGTAGTCGTCCGCATTAACGACCGCGGCCCCTATGTGGGCGATCGGCTCATTGACTTGTCCGCCGGCGCCGCCAGCGTACTGGGAATGATGAGCAGTGGCGTTGCCAGAGTGGAAATCGAAGTGATCGAACCGCAACAGCAAACAACAGTTGAACGCTGAACGGTAGTGTAAGGCAGAATACAAAAGTTATCCGAACTTTAGAAAGCAGAAAGTAGAATAAAACTGACATCTTCCACCATTCTTTGTGGAAGAGGCATTTTACCTGTTCTTGAGGATGGTGCAAGATGTCAAGTCGAACAAATTCTGACAAATAAACTCTGTATTCTGCCGAATGCCTTCAGGAGATTCTACCGGTGCGCCTGTTTACTACCATTGCAGCACTTCGCTGCTACTTAAATTTACAAAAATCTGCTGCACCTCATTTGACAGTCGGTTTGGTGCCGACGATGGGAGCTTTGCACGCAGGGCATCTGAGCTTGATCCAGCGGGCAAGGCAAGAAAATGCGATCGCCCTGGTCAGCATTTTTGTCAACCCGCTGCAATTTGGGCCGACAGAAGATTTTCAAGATTATCCTCGGAATTTCGAGCAAGATCGGCTGTTGTGCGAACAAGCTGGGGTTGACGCCATATTTGCTCCCTCAGCAACGGAAATGTTCGGCCATCAAGCAGTCGGCACAGAAACAAAGCAAACCGCCGAAAAACAGATAGAGATTCACCTTTCCTCCTTAACTCAAGTAGTCCCGCCACCGGCGATGACATCGGTTTTGTGCGGCAAAGCAAGGCCCGGTCATTTTCAGGGCGTCGCGGCAATTGTTACTAAACTTTTGAGTTTGGTGCAGCCGACAAAAGCTTATTTCGGTCAAAAAGACGCCCAGCAGCTAGCAATTATTCGGAAGCTGGTCTTGGATTTTAACTTGCCTGTAGAGATTGTCGCTTGTCCGATCGTCCGCGAAGAGTCGGGACTGGCAATGAGTTCTCGCAATCAGTATTTAACAGCAGAGCAAAAACAGCAAGCCTCCGTACTCTACCGCGCGCTGCAACAAGCCTCGGAAACTTTTGCTTCAGGCGACCGCACCGCAGTGACCGCACTCGCTGCCGCCCGCGCAGCAGTCGCAGCAGAACCTGCAGTCAAGCTCGAATACGCCGAACTCGTCGATCCCGACACTTTGACGCCCTTGCAGCTTGTGGAAACAGCGGGACTTTTAGCCGTGGCCGCCAGAGTTGGCTCTACTCGTTTGATTGACAATATAATTCTCAGAAATCGTCGGCCCATTGTGGCGATCGACGGCCCGGCGGGAGCAGGCAAATCTACCGTAACTCGCTTTGCCGCAACTGCTTTGAACTTGTTTTATCTGGATACCGGTGCGATGTATCGGGCGCTGACTTGGCTGGCATTGAAAACAGACACGCCAATTTCCGACGAATGCGCGATCGCTGAATTAATCAGTTCCAGTTATTTGGAATACAATCTCGATCCCGCATCAAAGATGTTGAAGATTAACGGCGAAGACGTAACCGAGGCAATTCGCAGTTTGGAAGTCACATCCCGCGTCTCGCAAATGGCGGCAATTCCGGCCGTGCGGCAGTTTCTGGTGGAGGAACAGCGGCGCTGCGGCACAAAAGGCGGGATTATAGCAGAAGGCCGCGATATCGGCACTAACGTCTTTCCCGATGCGGAACTGAAGATTTTTTTGACGGCTTCGGTACAAGAGCGATCGCGCAGGCGGCTGTTAGAACTTAAAGATACCGATCGGGCTAATATTAGCTTGGTCCAATTGGAACAAGACATCGCCCTGCGGGACGAAAAGGACAGCACCCGCGCGGTTGCACCTTTGCGTAAAGCGGCCGATGCTGTGGAAATTCAAACAGACAATCTGACTGTTGCCGAAGTTATCGATCGGATTGTCGGCTTGTACAAAGAGAGAATCGGCCCTAAAAGTTAATTTTACGACCCTGGGGGCGCGCGATCGCCCTCATATCAAATCGGGTTAAACTCACATCTGGCACCATTCTGGCTTAACAGGCTTTCGGGTCTATCCCACAAAGACTAAATTTTCTTGTGGCGTGGGATCTTCTAGCCCGCCCTTGAAAGGCTTATTAACAATAGTGCAACATCTCACGTTAAACCAACTTGCAGTGTTAGGTAGGGACGCGGGCCGATGCGGGCTGAGTCCCTAAGAATATCGTGCGATGAATCCGACTTGAGCGCCGTCCCCCTCGCTGGGTAAAAAGTTCAACCATCCGGCGTTTTCATGGGTTAGGGGATTTCTGGCGCACAAATCTTAAATTTTTTTATCCGGACGGACTTCCCCACGATCGGTTATTTCCAGTAGCATTTTTACTGACTGTCCAATTTAAGATTATCCTCTTAAGTGGATTAACTTGATATCAACATAAAATCTCAAATTAACTGTGCAAGGTGTGAAGGAGAGAAGGACGTGACAAAATTGAAACTGCTGTGGAGGCGGCGAAAAACTTTCATCGTTGCTTTTATGGCAGCCACAGGAAGTTTTTTGCTGGGTGTGACATGGCCGATTAACTTGCGGGCCAGTCAGCCATTGCAACCGATTCAGGCGCAAGTCTTGGCCGTATCCCAGTCGCAAGAACAACCGCCGATGTCCAATATTAATAAGTTCTCCGAGGCGATCGCCCGTCGAGTTGAATTTTCCCAAAATGCTCTAGCCCAATTGCAAGCAATCCGATTTCAATCAACCGTACCGTCACAGTTTCAAGGTACAACCATTAGTCACGCGAAACTCGACTCCCAGCACAAGGCGATCGCCCTGACATTTGACGACGGCCCCTGGCCGAAAACAACTACACAAATCTTAGATATTCTCAAGGAAAATAATATTAAGGCTACATTCTTCTGGGTAGGAAGATACCTGAAAAATTCTCCCGAAATTGGCAAACAGGTCGCAGCAGCCGGTCACGCGATCGGCAATCACACCTGGAACCATGAATACCTTCAGTATAACGAAGACGGTGCCGCTCGCGAGATCGATCGCACTTCAGCCTTAATTGAGGACTTGACCGGCATCCAAACATCGATGTTCCGACCGCCAGGAGGCATTTTAAACAATGGATTGACAGCTTACGCTCAAAAGAAAAATTATGCAGTTGTGATGTGGTCTGCTGATTCTTTTGATTGGCGCACTCTTACCGAATCTTTGATGGACAACGTGATGAGGCAGGCAAATTCCGGTGGCATTGTGCTGATGCACGACGGCGGCGGCAATCGAGCAAGAACTGTAAAAGCTTTACCTGATATTATTGCTCGATTGAGAAAGGAAGGGTACATTTTCGTAACAGTTCCCGAGTTATTGCAGATGCAAGAACAAGAGTCAAAACAGCAGGAAACAGCACAAAAGTAACAATTTGGAAAAGTGGGACTTTACACCATTTTTCCATTTTTTGTATGTCGTTAAATTAATTCTGTTAGGGTCGAATGACAAGTCGCCTTGTCATCCTCCCTTTCAATTAGAGTCGATGCCTGTGTTACCACAGGACACCTCTCCTTCAGAACGCGGACGTGCAGCTTTCACTGCATCCGGCTCCTAGTCTGACACCTAATAAGTCGGGTTTAACCCGCTGTTCGGACTCTCACCTGACCATGAACGGTCTGATGCTGGTGACATTCACGATGTAGAACTTCCAAATTTAGAGGTTTGTCGGGTGAGGGTCGAGAGTCACCTCTGTCCCCTCCCCTAAGAACGCAGCATGAGAGTTTCCAACTCACTGCGCTCAAGCCTTACTTCAAGCGAGATTTGACTTGGGTTTTATGTACCTGCTTGTGGCACGGGCTGTGCAGGTGCTGAAGATTTTCCGTGTCGTCCGTTCCACCTTCAGTAACAGGCACTATATGATGGGTTTCGATTTCCTCTCTGTTGAATAGTGCTTCGCCACATTTAGGACATTTCCAGCCTTGGTTTTCTGCTATCGTATAAAGTTTAGTACCTTTATTGAAACGGGTTTTCCCAAGCTTCTGGTGGCGTTTATCCCAATACTCTTTTAACGAGGGGTCATCTGGGCTAGCGTCACCTTTGACTTTTATATGGCGCTCTATGGGGGTGTAGGCGATTTGGTATAGAGCAAGTTCTTTGTCCTTACCTCGTCTGTCGCTTGTGGTACAAGCAAAAACCCATTGATTACCCTTAGTAGTCTGGAAGTAACGCTTACGAACCCATCTTTTGCTCTTGTTGGGATGTCTACGCTTCGCCCAACGCCAAAGGTATTGCCATATCCTGTGAGAGATATATCCAAAGGTTTCTTTGCTTACCACTCCTTTGTAGTAGTTAGCAAAACCCCTGAGAATTGGATTGAACCTCTTTATTAGGACTTCCTGTTCTACGCTACTTAGGCTTTTTATCTCCTCTCCCAAGCGTTTACAGAAGGCTAAAACCTTCTTTTTAGATGGCTTGATGAGAAGTTTACCGTTGTAGTGTCGGGAGTTGAACCCCAAGAAGTCGAAGCCATCTTCCATTGACGTGATTACCGTCTTCTCAGTGCTAAGTTCAAGACCTCGTTTTGACATCCATGTTTGAATCAGGTTCTGGGCAATTTCGAGACTTTCTCGGTCTCTCGCCGTAACGATGAAATCGTCGGCGTATCGCACCACGCCAAACTTGGGATTGGTGGCTTTTATGTAGGTTTCTAAGCCATGCAAGCCAATGTTGGCAAGTAACGGTGATATTACGCCGCCCTGTGGTGTGCCTTGTTCCGTGGGATTAAGTTTTCCTTGGAACACAAAACCCGCTTTTAACCATCCTTTGATAAGCTCACGTTTGGGAAAATTAGCCATCATGGACAGGATGGATTCATGGGCGATGTTGTCAAAGAATCCCTTGATATCAGCTTCTAGAACCCACTTGTCTCTGCCATTTTGCACCCTTATAAAGCATTGAGCTATGGCATCATGACAGCTTCTACCCGGTCGAAATCCATACGAGTGTTGCTCGAAAACGGCTTCCCATTCGGGTTCTAGCGAATTCTTTACTATTGCCTGTTCGATTCTGTCGCGCACGGTCGGGATGCCGAGCGGTCGTTTTTTTCCGTTGGGTTTTGGTATTTCCACCCTCCGGGTTGGTTTGAGGTTTCCCCCATCCCAGTTGTTTACCAGAATCACTCGCTGCTGAGGGGTATTGACCACTTCTCGGTCGATTCCTGCCGTAGCCTTGCCTTGATTGGTTTGGGTGATACGTCGCACAGACAATAGTAAATTTGCGTAGCTTCTTTGCATCAATTTCTGCAAGTTTCGTAACCTGCGGAAGTTACCAAGTTTTCTCGCACGAAAGATTCTCTGACGTAGGTTTCTAACGAGCTTGTTAATCTTACGCCAGTTAATCTGGTTCCAGTCTTCAAGCTGTCTCTTCAGTCCGTTTGTTGTCAATGATGACACCATCTAACTTGTCCTCAGATTTGATTCCTTTGTTAGGTTGTACTTTCGTATAAGACCCAGAGGAAGTCTGCTATTCCTTTCGGTCAGGGGTAATATTTCAACCCTTATCCAATCCATTACAGGCTGGCATTTGCTTTTTCCTCCCTCCTTTACCCTCCAGAGAGTTCCTTCTTTGTTACCTCAGACCTACTAAGAGTAATCGACCTCTCTTAGACTCTGTAGGGTTTACCCTGTTGTATCGTCTAGTTTTTCAATCTCCGTTAGGCGCTATCTATACTGCGGTGGAAGTTATGTTCACACAATTTATGAAAACTGGAGTCATAAATCCAATCCACTTACCTTTTGGTTAGAGCCTATCAGCCTTATTTGGCTCTTTCCACGTAACGCAGTTTAAGCGATAGTTCACTTACGTTCACCGTAGGAGATTACCCTCTTGCACCTGACCAGCTTAGGCTGCTAGCTTTGGTTACTTTAGTGGTCTGCATTCCGACTGTTTCGTTACCTACTTGGTCGTGACCGGACTCGCTTTGAGTCTTTTACTTGAGGGTAGCGGGTGTGAATCCGCTAGGGGAGAAGGCTCCCCGTTCTAAACGACCAGTTCAGGTCGCGCCCAATTGTTATGGTTGCCGTCGATATGGTGTAGTTCTGCAATATCACCTGACATGAACGATAGATTACATTCTGTAC
>NZ_JAUBQM010000128.1:0-9729 GCF_036701245.1 Microcoleus sp. Pol14D4 | reverse complement strand
TTATTTAAATGGGTTAATTGGCAAGTCGGGAAAAGCTGTCTAAGTATTTGTACTTATTGCAAAAGTGACACGCTCCCAGTGCGTCGCGCTGCAAATAGCAAAGCAGTTAGAATATCCTCATGTTATAAATTTTGAGATTCATCTATAATTTATTTAGCATTCATACCATAACTCAGTCATCCAAGAATCAACTCTACTGGAGCTCAGAGATCGCGAATATAAGGTTTTCCGTGACAGATATTTGGAGCGAGTGTGATGCGATGCCCCAGTTGGTTTTCCATATTTTAGGAGCAAATATTAAATATATCCTAACCTAAAAAACATAGCTTTCGATCGGTTTTTAGTAAGGACTTTAGTTATGTCAATCTCGATCTAAAGTCCTTACTGCAAAAAAAAATTAACTTTGGCGGTAAGCAACTACCGCATAAAATGGATCGCCACTTCCTATTCGCAGCATTTGCATAAAACTCGGCAAGTTAGGCTTGCGAACAATTACTTCCGGCTTGCTAAACCCGGGTATGTTCGCTCCTTTGACAGAATCAAAGTAACCCTTGACTAATTCTACCCGATCGCCCTCGGAACCTTCCCGCCAAGCCGCGATCGCCTTTTGATAAAACATCCGGTTGGAAAAGCTCATAATTGCTACGCCACCAGGCTTCAAAATCCGGTGAATCTCGGCAAAAATCGCATCCGGGTGCTGCAAATACTGTACCGAAACGCAGTTGACAATGGCGTCAAACTCTGCATCCGGCAGTGGCAATTTGGGATTTGCGTTCAAATTCTGCACGAAATAATGATTCAGTCTGCGATTCTTTGCCAACTCTTGTTCATTCATGCCGTGCCCTTCAACATGGGCAAATTGCATCTCGTCGGGCAAGTGAGAAACCCAACTGCTCATCATATCAAAAATCCGAGTATTCGGTTTCAGCCGTTCCCGATATAAATCGGTGAGTTGCTGAATGAATCCATCGTCTACGTGAGTCACATACCGGGGAGCGGAATAGAACAAATTGTCGTCGGTGTCGTCTAACTTGGTGCGTTGGTCGGCTGGAAGCAACATAAATTCTGATCGCGAACTAGATTTACTCTTTCTAGTTTAAGAACAATAAGAATTGTTAACATATCCGGCAGAGGGCGGATTCCCGGTTTTAGCGTAGCGTTCGATCGCTAAAAAACCTGCTTGCACCCTTGACATCTCCCAAAAAGTCTTTTACACTAATAGTACGAACGCTAAGTAATAAGCCGATGGTTACTACATCCACTGTCGATCGCACACATCTAGCTCAGTGGCACGACGTTCTCGCCCCCCACAGCCTGGGCTACCGTCTCAAACTTCTGGCACAGCTAGGCAGTCGCAGGCTGCAAGAGGTACTTGAACCCTTTGGATTGACACCTTTTCACTGGCTGGTACTGTGCTGCTTGTGGCAAGAAGACGGTTTGCCGACTTCCAGCATTGGCGACAAACTGCAACAGGTAGGCGGGACGCTGACAGGCGTACTCGATCGCATGGAAGAAAGAGGTCTAGTCCGCCGGGAGAGAGACACGCGCGATCGCCGTATATGGCGCATTTGGCTGACAGACTCCGGCAGGGAACTGCAAGAGGTATTGCCCCCGCTGGTAGCTAAAATCAGAGATCGAGCTGTCGAGGGAATTTCAGCGGCCGATCAAGAACTCTTTTCCCAACTGATCGATCAAGCGATCCTGAATCTTTCCTAAACCGACAAATCAATCTTTTGAGTGAAGTGCAGCAGCATCTACCTCCACTACATTACAAATAACCGCAAAATACTACGCACTCTTAAAAAAAGCCGTCTTACTAAATAAAAACTACGTACCCTAAACAAACGACATCTTACTAAAGTATTAGGAGTCAAATACCATGAAAGGTCCAAACGAAACCAACCCAGCAGAATTCAATGGTAACGGCAAAGCAGTCGCCGTATTAGAAAAGCCGATCGACGACAGCATCGCTAAAAGCCTACCAGTAATCCCCGCCCCAGAAACAGAAATCAGCGCCCCTGCCGAAGTCAAAACAGGCGCAGAAACAGAACTGCAAGCACCCCTGCCGACGGCTGCAACACCCAAGAAAAAAGCCCCGAAAGCGTTGATATTAGCAGCGCTGGGCCTAGGGGCGATCGCAGCAGGCAGCTTCGGCTACCGCTACTGGCAATACGCCTCCATCCACCAAGAAACCGAAAACGCCACAGTTGCCGGACACATCCACCAAATCAGCAGCCGCGTCAACGGTACTGTCGCCGAAGTCTTAGTACAAGACAACCAACAAGTAAAACCCGGACAACTGCTGATCAAACTCGACCCCCGCGACTATCAAGTTAAAGTCCAACAAGCCCAAGCAGCCTTAGAAAACGCCCGCGGCCAAGCCGAAGCAGCCGAAGCCAATATTTCCCTAGCCTCTGAAACCAGCCAAGGCAAAACAGCCCAAGCCCAAGGAGATATCAGCGGTGCAAACGCTGCGATTTCCACCGCCCAAGCAGCACTCAGAGAAGCCCAGCAAGGCGTACCCGCTGCAGAAGCTACCGTTGCTGAAGCCGAAGCCGGCGTACCCGCCGCCCAAGCCAAAGTCGCCCAAGCCGAAGCCGGCATTCCCCAAGCCCAAGCCAAAGTGACGGAAGCCGAAGCCGGCATTGCCGCAGCGCAAGCTCAGCTAGTACAAGCGCAAGCCAATCTCGTCAAGACGCAAGCTGATTATAGACGGTACGAAAGCTTGCAGTCTGAAGGTGCGATCGCCCGCCAGCAACTAGACGCAGCGAGAGCCGCCTACCAAGTAGCCCAAGGCCAAACCACCGCAGCCCAACAAGGAATTGCCCAAGCTAGAGCGCGGTTAGCCCAAGCTAAGGAAGGCGTAACCGAAGCTCAAGCTGCAGTAGCCCAAGCTCGAGAAGGGGTAAAACAAGCTCAATCCCAAGTAGCGCGCGCCCAAGTCGGCGTCGCCAGCGCTCAAGCTAAAGTCGCCCTAGCCGAAGAAGGTATCAGCACCGCCGAAGCAAAACTTGCTGCATCAAAGGGCGGATTGCAACAGGCGCAAGCTACGGGCGAGCAAACTAAAGTCAGTCGATCGCAGTATGATGCTGCTAAAGCTGCGATCGGGCAATCGGAAGCTGCGGTTAAAGACGCTCAACTGCAACTTTCCTACACGAATATTACTGCTCCGGCCGCCGGACAAATCGGCCGCAAATCGGTTGAAGTCGGGCAGCGGGTGCAGCCTGGAACTCCGTTAATGGCTATAGTAAGTAACGATTTGTGGGTAATTGCTAACTTCAAAGAAACGCAACTGGCAAACATGAAACCAGGCCAAAAAGTAGAAATTAAATTAGATGCTTTTGGTAGCCGCAAATTTGAAGGTCATCTCGATAGTTTCTCCCCTGCTTCTGGCGCTCAATTTTCCTTATTGCCTCCCGATAATGCTACGGGTAATTTCACCAAAGTTGTGCAGCGGATTCCGGTAAAAATTGTGTTTGATGCCGAAAGCATTAAAGGCTACGAATCGCGAATTGCACCGGGGATGTCTGCTACGGTAAATGTTGAATTGAAATAAGGGAAGACATGACACGGATACACGGATGAATTGAACTGTGTGTTCTTTGGTGTCACCAATTCTGGCTTTTACCCGTGATTGCAAGCGAAATCCCCGACTTCTCAAAGAAGTCGGGGATTTGATTTTTTCGCTTAAGGGCGATCGCCCTTGCCATATCATCTTAAAAAGTTAGGTATCTGGTAGTGAAAACCAAACCGAAATCTCGTTTACCAGCTCGAAAACGGGTTGTTGCTTTGTGATTAGTGGCGATCAATTCAAATCCGAAAAATATTATTGCAAACTAAACCCCTCTATGGTATACTAGAAGATTGTGAATATTAATCAAAAGTAAAGTAACAAGCCGGGAGAAATCAAAATGACACAGCAAACCCTGCACGGAACCAGCCGCAAAAGAAAAAGAACATCGGGTTTTCGCGCCAGAATGCGTACCGCGACTGGTCGATTAGTAATCAAAGCTCGCCGCAGCAAAGGTCGCCACCGCCTTGCAGTGTAGCACTGCATCAAGGTAGAGAGGCCTCAACGATCGCCCTACGCCATGTTGCCCGATACAAACCGACTTAAGCACCGAAAAGACTTCAGCGCCGTATACCGCAAGGGAATGCGCCGTAACTCGGCCCATTTCAGCTTAAGAGCTCTGCGTAAACCAAAAAGCGCCGAATTAAGCAAACCGACAGCCGAAAAATCCTTGCAGCCAACTCGCACAGGCATTTCCATCAGCCTGAAAGTCAGCAAACGCGCTGTAGTCCGCAACCGGATTAAGCGTCAGATTCGGGCAGCTTTGCGACACCTATTGCCCCGATTAAAATTCGGGTGGGATTTAGTAATTGTCGTGCGTCCGATCGCACAAGAGTGCAATTATGCAGAAATTCTGCAAGAATTAGAGCAGTTGTTGGTAGAAGCCGAGGTACTAGATGGGAATTCGAGAGGAAGTATATTATGAAGGCGGCCCCGCGCCGGGAGACTTGATCCTCAATTTACTCCTGGGGCTGACTGTGGTGGGAATCCCCCTAGCAGTAGGAGCAATTGTCCGAGCTCTGTGGCTGCGGTATCGGATCACCAGCCGCCGAGTGTCCGTAACTAGCGGTTGGATGGGGGGCGATCAGACAGACGTTATCTACTCAGATATAGTCAAAATCGTCACAGTACCTCGCGGTTTCGGGACTTACGGAGACATGGTGCTCACCATGAAAAATGGCAGCCGCTTGGAACTCAGAGCTATGCCGAAATTTCGAGCAATGTATGACTACATTAACGAAAAACTGCCCGTAGCAGCTCAAAAAGCAAACGCGGCCAAAGCTAAATAACCGAACCGCTTTCACCCTCAAATCAGGGTAAAGTGAGTGCGAGTATTGGCAAACTCATTACAACAAACCCGCAGACTGGGCGGTCGATCGACGGGCAATGTCCTAAGATAGAGACAAAACCCTAAAAATTGAGGCGGCTCGCCTCCAGCGGGTAAAAATAGTTCTCAACAGCAAACATAGAGCACCTAAATTAACTCAAAGCGAATGGATTTCGGTATCTCGTTTCTCTCCAACAACCTCATGCTCCCGATCCTAGATTTTTTCTACGGGATCGTGCCAAGCTACGGTTTAGCGATCGTAGCTCTGACGCTCGTGATTCGCTTTGCTCTTTATCCTCTCAATGCAGGCTCCCTTCGCAATATGCGGCGCATGAAAGTAGCGCAGCCATTGATGAAAGAGCGAGTAGATCAAATTCAAAAACTCTATAAAGAAAATCCTGCAAAACAGCAGGAGGAAATGAGCAAAGTATACAAAGAATTTGGCAATCCTCTAGCAGGATGCTTCCCGTTGGTTCTGCAAATGCCAGTGCTGTTTGCACTGTTTGCAACGCTCCGGGGTTCGCCGTTTTCTGACATAAATTACAGCGTCAACGTTCAAGTTTTGCCGAAAGAACAAATCGAAAATGTTCAACCGCAAGCTTTTGCTACACCGCCACAAAATATTTACGTCACAGGTACTTTTCATGCTCCTGTTGTGGGCGTAATTCCAGGCGGCGACAAACTCGCAGTCGGCGAAACAACCAAGATTAATTTTCAAACCCCAGAGGGCAAACCTCTCAAAGTTTTAGCTGCTGAAAATAAGAGCGAAATCGACTTTGAACCCGGCTGGAAAGTCATCAAAGGCGAAGAAGTGGTCAAGGTAGATGAACAGGGCAACATCACGGCCTTAGCGCCCGGTGAAGCCACAGTTCAAGGCACAATCCCCGGATTGGCTTCTAACAAAGGATTCCTTTTTATTGAAGCTCTAGGCCGCGTGGGCGCGATCGACTCAGACGGTACAATCCACTGGGATATTTTGGTGATGATCCTGGGCTTCGGCATCAGTTTGTACATCAACCAAACTCTTTCAGGACAAGCACAAGGGCCAAACGACAACCCCCAACAGGCTACCGTCAACAAACTGACGCCAGTCATATTTTCGGGGATGTTTTTGTTCTTCCCACTGCCCGCCGGCGTGTTGATGTATATGCTGATTGCTAACATCTTCCAAACAGTTCAATCGTTTATTTTGTCGCGAGAACCGCTGCCCGAAAACCTCCAAAAAATAGTGGACGAAGCAGAGGCGAAAACCCAAAAAGAACAAGGATTAGATGCACTTCCCTTTGAGCCCAAGCGTTCTAAGAAAAAGGCTTGATTTTAACAACAATGAAAGACTCTCAAATGCAGCGCGGACAGGCATGGTTAGAAGAATTGCTACAACTGTCCGCAATTCCTTCAAAAGTGGTATGCGAACAACAAAAAGATTGCTATTGGATGACAATAGATGAAAGCAATCTGACTCCAGAACAAGTTGCAATCTTAGTCGGGCCAAACGGTAATGTATTAGATGCCATTCAGTACCTCTGTAACACGGTTCAGAATATAGGTCAGGAAGTAGAGGAGTCAATTCCTTATACAGTAGAACTAAATGGCTATCGCATCCGCCGCCAAGAAGAATTGCGATCGATGGCAGAGTACGCAGCAGATCAAGCCCGATCGACGGGAGTTGAAGTTGAAATAAAATCTCTGTCTTCGGCAGAACGCCGTCAAGTCCACAGCTTTTTGAGCGAATGTGAGGATATAGAAACTTACAGTCAAGGACAAGAACCCGATCGGCGTTTGGTAGTTCGCCTGCGCTGACGCTAAAGAAGGAAGAAGGAAGAAGGAAGAAGGAAGAAGTTAAAAATTAACTATTCCTTTTGACCTTTGAATTCAAGAAGTAGGAAGGCAAAAGATTATGGAGACAATTTATATCCCTCATCTCCTCACAAAAAGTGAGCGGAAAGAGGTCATTGATTTTGAAGAATTTATCCCCGATTTAGAAACTCTTACTCCGGTGCGAGGGCGACTGCAAGTGACTCACCAAGGGAATTATCTTGAGGTGAAGGCAAAAGCAGAAACAATTGTTACTCTCACGTGCCACAGATGCTTGAAACAATACAATCATCGTTTGGCACTCAACTCATCAGAACTAATCTGGCTAGAAGAAACAGCAAATCAAACAGATTCAAGTTCAGCAGAAATAGAAGTTGCTTTAGAAGATTTGGTGGAAAATTTGTCCCCAGGCGGCTATTTCTCTCCGGGCGATTGGGTGTACGAGCAAATGTGTTTGGAACTGCCGCACAAACAGATATGCGATACTGAATGTCCGGGAATTTCTTTAACTGATGATGCAACAAATACAGCAAGCTCCGAAACAGTCTCAGACAGTCGCTGGGCATCTCTGGAAGCACTTAAACGGCAATTGCCTTAGTCAGTTGACTAATAACTAATGACTATTTTTAGCGACGAGTTTGAACTACTGCTGCGATCGCGCTACCCCCTAATTTACATTCCCACACGGGAAGAAGAGCGCGTAGAAGCGGCGATCGCCCAAAGCGCCAAAAAACAAGGTTCTCGCGCCGTCTACATCTGGGATTTTGTTGATGGCTACCAAGGCAATCCCAACGATACAGGTTTTGGCAAGCGCAACCCGCTGCAAGCCTTGGAATTTCTCGAAAAATTGCCCGCCTCCGCGCCGGCAATTTTTATTCTGCGGGACTTTCAGCGGTTTTTGGAAGATGTCTCGATTTCCCGCAAGCTGCGGAATTTGGCGAGACTCCTCAAATCTGTACCCAAAAATATTGTCATCGTATCTCCTATAATTTCGATACCAGAAGACCTCAGCGAAGTGATGACTGTTTTGGAGTTTCCCCTGCCTGCGGCGGCGGAAATCAAAATTGAGGTAGAAAGGCTGTTAGGGGCTACCGGACAAGCCATTGAAGGGCGTTTGCTGGACGAAACAGTGCGCTCCTGTCAAGGGCTGTCGATCGAACGAATACGCCGAGTTTTGGCCAAGGCGATCGCCACCAGAGGCGAACTCCATCCCGACGACGCGGAACTGATTTTGGAAGAAAAGCGCCAAACAATTCGGCAAACTCAAATTCTGGATTTTTACCCAGCCCGCGAAAATATATCCGATATTGGTGGTTTGGACAATCTCAAAGAATGGCTGCTGCGGCGCGGCGGTGCTTTTACCGAACGAGCCCGCCAATACGGTTTGCCACATCCCAGAGGTTTGTTGTTAGTCGGAATTCAAGGAACCGGAAAATCCTTAACGGCAAAGGCGATCGCCCACCACTGGCATTTGCCTTTACTGCGCTTGGATGTCGGGCGCTTGTTTGCCGGATTAGTCGGGGAATCAGAATCCCGCACCAGGCAAATGATTCAGCTAGCGGAAGCTTTGGCCCCCTGCGTGCTGTGGATTGACGAGATTGACAAAGCTTTTGCGGGATTGGACGGTAAAGGCGATTCCGGGACAACCAGCCGCGTGTTCGGGACTTTTATTACTTGGTTGGCCGAAAAAACTTCGCCGGTGTTTGTGGTAGCAACGGCCAACAACATCCAGTCTTTGCCGCCAGAAATGCTGAGAAAAGGCAGGTTTGACGAAATATTTTTTGTCGGTTTGCCCAGCCAGGAGGAACGGCGGGCGATTTTTGAGGTACATTTGTTGCGGTTGCGATCGCACAGCATCAAAAATTACGATGTAGAGCGCTTGGCTTACGAAACTCCCGACTTTTCAGGGGCCGAAATCGAGCAAACTTTGATTGAAGCAATGCACATTGGGTTTAGCCAAAATCGAGACTTTACGACAGATGATATTTTAGAATCAGCTAGTCAGATGGTGCCCTTAGCCAGAACTGCTCAAGAACAAATCCAGTTTCTCCAAGATTGGGCCGCTGCTGGGAAAGCTCGCCTTGCTTCTAGATACGGCAGTTTGAGCCGCCGGATTCAAGGTTAAGCTTTTGAAGTCAGTAGTCAGTAATTAGTAACCAGTTGTCAGTTGGCAGTTACCAGATTTTACTCAACATTCAGCAGTCAACACTCAACAGTCAACCTTCTTCCCTCTCTCTTCTGCCTTCTGCCTGACATTCGTTACATCCGTTACATCCGTTACAGAATCCGTTGCCGAACTTCCTTCTTCCTTCATTTGCTGTTTTATGAACACTGTATATAGCGTTTTCAAATTTTTAGTGGGTTTTCTGCTCGCGATCGTCCTGATGGCAGGTGCTAGCGTGGCTGCTGCACTTTACTTTGCGGCTAAGCTAACTACTGTGCCCGAAAAACCTGTTTTTCCCAACGACAAAACAGCAGTTCAGGTTGCGGGCGCTGCGCCGCAGTCAACAGCCCAGGCTAGCCCTGTTTCTACATCTAGCGATGCCCCGTCTCCCAAACCGCTGGAACCGGGAGCTTACCGAGCTCTGGTGACTCAGCCGATCGGCTTAATTCTCCGGGATACTGGTAGCCGAGACTCGAACCGCATTGGCGGTGTTGGTTACAAGGAAAAAGTCGTAGTTTTGGAAGAGTCGCCCGACAAAGAGTGGCAGCGAATTCGGATTGAGGATGACAATCGCGAGGGTTGGGTCAAAGGTGGCAATACTGAAAGAGTTGAGGGCGAATAGGAATTAGGCAAAATAGACAAAAAATATACTCCTCTGAGTGTGAGGGCAGCGAAGCAATTGTAGTGTGCAGGTTGTTTACCAACCCTGGGTTTTTTCCTGTCTCTGGCTCCAAATATCGAGATACATATTTATAAATAAAAGTCAAGTTAAATTTCTGGGGGGGTGACAAAAAGGTCTACGAGATAGACTGTATAAGGGTTGCGGCCCGCATACCTTGTTGATAAAAGCGG
>NZ_JAUBQM010000127.1:0-10082 GCF_036701245.1 Microcoleus sp. Pol14D4 | reverse complement strand
GGCTTCTATGAATAATGATTATATGATGACTGTTCTCAACTCCTTTTGTCAAGCTTGATTGAGATGCTCTTACCCTGGAACGCCAAGAAAGCTCGTTGACCGAACAGTTAGTTTTTTAGCGAGTTCCAAACAGGAACTATTTATTAGTAGACGACAATTCCCCCTCCGATTGGAGGGGGTCAGTTTAACTCCCCAAAACCGCTCTTCCGAGTGAAGTCAGTAGCCATACTGCTCGAATTTCATGGGAAATATCCACTCACGCCGCCACAAAGATTATGGCTACAAAAACAGCATACCGAAGCCGAAGCCAGGGAAACTACATCACCCCTAACACAGCCGAGGGCAAGAAAATCCTCAACTACCTAAGAAATCGCTGCGAGAAAGCTTTAGATTACTGCCTGGAAAACGGACTCACCAGCGTAGAAGATTTTGCCGATGCAATTGAAGAACTAACGGAAGCAGACGGCAAACCTGGCATTAGCGTGGAGGTCAAGCACAACGGACTCGTCCTCAGTTTGAGCGATCGACCCGAGTACGGCTCTACCACAGGAAAGTACATGATGGAGTACTTGGGAGAGCCGGACGACAACCGATTTACTAAAACAGGAATTGAAGCATTACTCGATTCGCCTCGAACTAAAACAAGGTCTAAGAAAGACGATTTACTAGATGAATTGGATGAGGAGCAACCCTCCCCCAAGTCTAAATCTAAAGCTGGAACTAAGTCTAAAAAAGACGATTTACTAGATGAATTAGAGGATGATAAACCCTCGCGTCGATCGAAATCTCAAACGGCAAACAAGTCTAAAAAAGACGATTTGCTAGATGACTTAGAAGATGATGAACCATCGCACCAATCGAAATCTAAAGCCAATATCAAATCCAAAAAAGATGAAATAGAAAATTCGGAGGACGACGAGCCATCACCCAACTCTCAAACCAAAAGAAGACCCCGAAAAGATGACGTAGAGGAGTTGGAGTCGGAAGAACCACTGGTTAAATCTAAAGCCTTAAGCCGCTCTCCGAGAGATGAGCTAAGTGAGTTAGATGAGTTTGAAGTCAAAAAACCTCAACCTAAAGCTAAGCCTCAAACTAAAAGCCACCTTCAAAACTATGAGCGAGAAGATTTGGAAGACGAAGAATTATCAGCTAAATCCCAAGCCAAAAGAAAACTTCAGACAGATGAAGCGGTAGAAGTTGCTGAATCCTTAGCACGCACACCCTTAAAAACCCGAACGAGCCAACAGCGACCTCAAGGCAAAAAATCAAACGACCAGAACATCGATAGTATCCTCGATGCTGCTGTACAAGTTAGTGGTAGAACAGCCATTTCTGGAAGTGAGGTAGAAGGTACAACTGTCAGCGGCCTGAGCACTCAAGTTGCGGTTCTCGCTACTCTGATGGGGAAAAAAGCAGCTTCTCAAATTATAGAAGCTGCTCTTGGGGCTGGAAAAGAGCGCCAAGTTGTCGGTATTGTCAAAAGGCTCAAAGCTCAAAGCCAGCGAGCTGACTCGCTCTCGCAGCGGGTTACCAACTTGGTTGAAGCGGATTCAGTTGCAGATGCAAGGGTCGAATCCGAAGCTTTACCAATAGCTGAACCGAAGCCAGAACCGGAACAAAACATCTTACCTGAACCGGATGCCGAATTTGTCTCAACACCCGGTATGCTCTTAGCTAAAGCTGTTAGCAAAGTCCACGGAAAAGTTGATAAAATTTCCGGTCGTGTGAGAGACAACAATTATGAAAAAACGGCTTCTATTAAGATTGACACAGAGGCGAGTTTTGAAGAACAGCTCGTACAAATAAATGAAGCACTCAACCGACTTGAAAAGCGACTCGATACCCTAGAAGAGCGAATAGAAGCTTTAGAGAACAAACTTTCTCTTCAAAAAAGCGAGACAGGTGTTCAAGCTGGCGATGCAAAATTAGAACCACCCGACAGCTCAACTCCATCCCTCAGCGACGAATTCGTACAAAACGGAACAGAAATAGGTGAAAAAATTTCATTAGAATCAACAATCCCAGCTAGCAGCGCTAGCGCTACTGCTAAAAAAATCACTGTGACAGCCCAAAATCTTACTCAGGATGCCCAACTTGCAGCAACACTGGCAAAAATTTACAGCCTAGCTGAAGAAGAAGCAAATGCGGAAGGCATTGCATTAGAAGACGGCGTAGATTTTGGACAAGCCAAACTTTATGTAACAAATTTTGACTTCTCTACCGCTGTCAGCTTAAAAACTAAGGAAGGCGAGGAACTGTTTTCAGCAGTACAGGATAAAACTGGAGAATGGGAAGTTACAAACGACTTCCTGAAACCTGAAGAAAAAGAAGAACTCGACCGCTTAAAGATTTTTCAACAAGCTCTCAACCAAGAACGTCTAGCTGAAATGGTAAAGAGAAGCGGTCAGGATGAAGTGAGCTTTACCGATTCCCAAGGCTCGCGCCTCGACTTTGAAGTCGAATTCAGCGATAAATCCAAGTCGAAGGGTACTGTCAAAGGCTTTAACTCTCACAGCGAGATAGTTTTTGAGGCCAGCCTCCAAAAAGGTAATCTTGAGGTACTTCTGTGCGACATTCCACCAGAAGTAGTTGAAAATCTCCTCTCCCAACAGCAACTTGCTCCAAACCAGAACTCCAACAAGCAGGAAGCGAGAAAAACTGAGACCGAAATGGAAATTTGAAATAACTTTTTTCACTTGCACCCTCCATTTGGAGGGGGTCACTCTCACTGTATAAAATCACCTTTTTTGGCGATTTTGCAGGGATTAGATGCAACTTAAATTAACATTAAAGCACTAAATTAATCGAGATAGTGACATGGCTACTTACTTAGACCAAACAAGAAATGAACGAAACCGCAACTCATTATCACGCTGGTTAAAACAACAGAAAATCAAACTGGGCGACCTTCCATTCCTCGGCATTTGCCTAGCCTCGCTCATCTACTTCAGCATTCACGACCCGCTCTTAATTGCGACTTTAGGCTGCTCCAGCATTGTGTTTTTGAGTTTATGGCATCTCACTAGAGCTATTCCCATTGTAGAGCGATACATTGGCTGCAAAATTCGCTTTTGGCACATTGCCACTGCCATTATCACCTCTACTGCGCTTTGCTCCGTACTCGATTCCCCAGCCAACGCCCTCTTCCTCTCCGGCTTAGAAGAATTTATGCAAGAACTCGCAGAAGGAGCCTCTTCAGCAGGAGGCGAAGCTATTGATACCGAAGTCATCGAACTGATTTTCAACTTAATTCGCGGAGCATTTCTTTTGTTAGTAGCAGCCGCTTCTCTTTTCGCCTACAACCAAGCACAACAAGGTAATGACTGGAGACCAATTGTTACCCAAGTTGCCTTAGCCTTTGCCATTGTAATTGCCATTGATGTAATAACTTTTTTATTCGTTGGCAATGGCGGAGGAGGCGGAGCTTAGGGAAGAAGGGGAATGGGAATGGGAATGGGAATGGGAAGAATAAATTTTCTAGTTTTGAGTTAAACCTTCTTCTCTTACTTATCAAAAATCATCTCGCTTGCCTTGAGAAGAACGTGATTTTACTCACCTTGTTCCACCCTTCCTATTTTTTTAATTAGGAACACTGAATACTAGATGTTACTAGCTAACACTCCCCTCTAATTTTTCCCTTACCCTCCCTTCCCAACACAAATTAGTAGCGATTGAAACTAATAACAACCTGGCTTTCCCTTCCCTTCCCCTTCCCCTTCCCCTTCCCCCTCCCCCTATTACCATGCTTAAAGACCCAGATAAAGACTTTATTTCCGTCAACAAAATTCTCGGCAAACAAGCCAGCATCGGCATCATTCCAGCGGAACAGCTAATTCCCTGGATGCTAATCACTGTAATTTCCTACATCCTCACCAACGGCCTATTCAGCTTAGGAATGCCTTGGTTTTTCATCACTGCTTTCTGGCTAATTGTAAGCTGGTGGCTCCTGACAGGTAACAAACCTCACCTTTTTGTAGACAGGTTTAAACCTCCGCCGGGGAATGAGTGGTACAACGGTAATCTTTTATACCTTTCTCCCGTTCCCCAACACCGACCAAACCCGATTCGCCACCGAATCAGCGATTCACAAGTCCGAGTCAAACTTAAACCCAAAGTTGCTCCCACTCAACAAGGAGGTAACAGCCGACTTATGCCCTTCCAAAACTACCAAAACCTCCTGTGTTTAGTCACTATCAAAAAGGATGGTCGAGAAGTTTCTGGTTACTTACTGAATGAAGGCAGTCAATACCAAATTGTATTCGGATTCGAGACGGCTGGCTTTCACAACATCCTGTACCGCCATGAAGTAAACAATGCAGCCACCGCCTTAGAAGAAGGGCTAAAAGACATTCCCCCAGGCGAAAAAATGACCTTTCACACCGGCTGCTACAGCAGCGATTGCCTTCGCCAGCAACAGTTAACTGAATTGGCTGATAACTGTCACCTCAAACCCATTTCTATACTCGTTCGTAACGAACAGAAACGCATTCAAGAACTCAACTTAGCGGGTACCCGACAACTGTGGAACCAAACTATTTTCTGCACTTGGACATTCAACGCTCAATCTGGCTCCAAATCCAACGACCCTCTGAGTAAATTCATCAATGGAATTATCAACACAGCCAACAGCATTGCTGCACAATTTACAGGCAACCAGCGCATCTACTCTGAACGCTTTTACAAACAACTGCTGCTCGACGCTTTCGAGCAAGGCTATATCCGGTGGGAACTCTTGCTAAACACCAAAATTGGACTGGAAATTCAACCCATGAATGCCCAAGCATTGTGGGGATGGCTGTGGCAAAAATTCAACAGCGCACCCGTACCCCCTATCCCCCAACTTCTCACCTTAAAAGAAACCGCCTCCGACTACAAACTAACCGAAACCCTCAACAGTCACAAACACGCCTGCACCATTTTAATTGAAGGTATGAGCGGCCGTTCGAGCTGCCCGGAACACAGAAAAGCTAGCTCACGCATTTTGCTTCCCGGCAGAAACGCAGAATGCGGCGTGCTAACAATGGAAGAGGGCCCCGGCGGCTGGCTCAATACTAGAGAGCAACTGCAATGGCTCTGGAAAATTATGAGCAACAGCTACGTCCGCGATACTGAAGCCGTTGTCGAAATTAGCGCCGCTCCCAACTTTATTATTCAAGACAACTTAGCAAGGCAAGCTAAACAATCAAAAAGTGCCAAAAAACGCGCTTTAGAAAAAGGTCAAGGTCGCGATGTAGGAGCAGAAGTCAAACAGGAAGAATCCTTTGAAGCCCAGAAAAAAATGTACAAAGGTGCAAGAGCAATTCACGCTGCTGTCACCTTCTTAGTCTACCGACCAACGCCGGAGCAACTAACACACGCTTGCCAAATGCTCTCCCACAGCTTCGGCTCTGCCAAGGTATTAAGAGAGCGCAACATTGCTTGGCAACTGTGGCTAGAAACTTTGCCCATTACTGTAAGCTGGCTGTTGCACAGCAGTTCGCTAATTAACGAACGCCGCCTCACCTTAGACACCGAAACTGTCCCCGGTATTTTGCCGTTAACTACTGTAAGGGACATCGACTCAAAAGGAGTTGAATTCATCACCAAAGGCGGCAAACCCGTGTACGTTGACCTCATGCACAACCAAACCAGCCGCGCTGTCATAACAGGCGAGTCGGGTTCGGGTAAAAGTGTTTTGGGATGGCGATTTGCAGCCGATGCAATAGCGGCTAATATCCCAGTAGTCGGTATGGACATCTCAGCAGGAAGCGGCAGTACCTTTGAGACAGCAGTGAAACTGTTAGGCGACGATGGTGCGTACTACGACATCACCTCTGGCAGCTCGAATCTACTTGAAATACCCGATTTGAGGCGTTTCGACAGAGAAGAGCGATCGCGCCGACTAGACCAATGGAAAGAGTTTATCAGAAAAGCGCTGACTATTATCAGCATGGGCAAAGTCCGCGACCCAAAATTAGCGCAGCGAGTCGATGCCATTTTGCTACTAACTCTGAAAAAATTTCTAGAAGACCCAGACATTATTGAGCGCTACAATACGGCTTTTGAAAAAGGCTGGAAATCGACCGCGTGGCAAGAAATGCCAACCCTCAAAAACCTCCTAAAATTCTGCACGAAAGAGCAACTAAATCTGCCAAACTTTACCGACTTCGACCGCATTGCCATCAACCAAATTACCACTCAATGTAACGCCTTACTAGCCTCACCTTTAGGGAAAGCAATTGGCAGACCGAGTACATTTTCACCCGAACCCGCTGTTAAGTTTTTTGCCCTTAGCGGTCTGGGCAACGAACAAGACCAGTATTTAATGGCCATTAACGCCCACGCTGCTTGCATCCGCAACGCACTTTCTCACCCTAAAAGCCTATTTATCGGAGACGAACTTTCGATTTTGTTTAAAAAAGATGGATTTGCTGAAGTAGTAGGCGAACTCTGTGCAGTGGGTAGAAAGAATGGCATTTCAGTGCTCTTGCTATCCCAAGATATCGACAGTATTTGCGATTGTAGTGCGGGAACTATGATTATGCAAAACATGGTGTATCGAATTACCGGAAGATTGACATCAAACGGAGCCACTTCTTGGATAAAAAATTTGGGATATCCGGCTGAAATTATTAGCCAGAATGCCACAGAAGCTTTCCTTCCCAGAGCTGCCGACCTTTATTCCAATTGGCTAATTGAAAAAGGAGGTCGTTTCTGGCAAAGCCGATACTATCCAGGCGAAATGATATTAGCAAGTGTGGCTAACAATCAAGCTGAATTGATGGCCCGCGCCCGAGTGATGGCTCAATATCCCAATACGTTAAAAGGGCAAATGCTAGCACTCAAACAATTTGCCTCTGAATACGTACAAGCCGTTAAAGAAGGGCGTTCATTAGCTAATATTGGCAAGAATGGAGTCACTGATATCAATGGACACAAATCCCCTCAAGACCTTATTGCTAGCTAGACGGAGAAAAACCGATGAAATCACCTAAATTTCTTGTCAAACTTGCCCTCGGCATTCCTGCAATTTGGCTGAGCTTAATACTAAATTCTGTTGAAGCAAAAGCTCAAACTTCTGACAGCAATCCGACTGCTACACAGCTTCCCACCTCAAACAATCCTAACAGCAGCACTTTCAACCGCTCCAGCTTCACAGTTCCCAATCAACAAATAGAAAGCCAAATCCAACAATCAGCTAATAACTTCTTGAGCAACCAGAAAGAAATAGGAGGGATAGAAAACACAATTAGGGGCATAACAGGCGAAATTTCAGATACCATCTCCACCATCTCCGACAGCATCTCAGGCATCTGGGACAATTTGTTAAATAAAGTCGAAAATTTTAGCAGTGAAATAGAGTCAACCCTCTCTTCATTCCTGGGAGAATTGAAAGTTCCAGACCTAAAAGAAGCAGTTAAAAGCATAATGGACGGCAACACCTCCGAAAGCGAAGGGACAAAACTATCCGCTGCTTTAGAGAAGAGACCGCAAGATTCTTACAGCCTCAAAGAGAACACCGCAGAACTCGCAGAAAGAGAAAGTGCTGTCAGTGAAGCCAATAAAGCCACTCTCAGTAAAGAAGCTCAACAAAAGCAAGCTCAGATGAAAGAAATTGTCCAGCAAAACGTAGAGCAAACTAATCGCGAGAGCCAAAATTCAATGGAATTGGGTGCTGATTCAGAAGGTCAAGATGTCACACAGAACATTATGAGAAACATATCTCAACAAAGTGCGATCGCAGCTAAGCAAGCAGCCTTATCAGCAGAAAATCAAAGTGCCTTAGTCATGCAGGGCCAGCAAGCTCAAATCGATCGCAGTTTTGCCAACATTCTCAACGCTCAACAAGCTGAAGAACTCAACGAAATTAACACAGCCCAGAGACGGCAGGATGCTGCGGCGGCTACCGCTTCTTCTACTCAAGCCGGACTGTTTCAAATGCCAGGAGGCATCACCCTGGGTGAATAAGGGGAGTGGGGAGTAGGGAGTGGGGAGTGGGGGAGGGGGTGAGGGGGGGAATGGGGTGAGAGGGTGAGGGGATAAGGGTTTCCTGTTTCCGCTTGTCCCGCTTGTTCTCTCCCACTCTCCCACTCTCCCACTCTCCCACTCTCCCCCTCTCCCACTCCCCACTCCCACTCTCCCCCTCTCCTTCCCCTTCCCCTTCCCCCTCCCCTTCCAAAGATGCTGACACAACTAATCGCCCAAACTAGCACAGCAGGACAAGCCCTGGACACTCTCTCTGATGCCATAGAAGTCTCTCAAAAAACCGTCGAATCGTGGAATTTAGTTTGGTCTAACACTTTCAACACTCAAGAATCCTCTCTCTGGATTGCCTTAGTCAAACTAGGACTAATTCTGGCGGGAATATCTGTTACTTACCTCGCTGTCACCAGTGGCAAAGAAATCATCGAAAAACAGTCTTGGTCAGAGCTAGTAGCCATGTTTATCTGGCCACTCGTAATTGTAGTATTTCTCAGCAACAACGGTAAAGTCTTAGCTGAAAGCGTCAAATTCATCAAAGCTGTAGGCAGCACTCAAGTGCAAGAAATTATGAAAATTCAAGTCGGAGAAATGACCTTCAGAACTGCCCTGAGCGACGTTAACCTCACCAGTGCTGGCAAAGAAGAAATTGAAAAACTCTACAGCGAATGTCAGGGCAAAGTTGGCTCAGCTTTAGTGGAATGTTGGAACAGCAAAAAACAGTCAGCTCAACAAATCCTTCAGGCAGCCGAACAGCAAAATGGAGGGCCTCTCAAAAGCTTGCAGCGATTTGTCGAAAACTTAGGCAATGTTGCCAATCTTCAGGATATAGGAAATGGCGATTTTGCCGGACAAGTTTTTAGGTCTACTGTCTTGCCCATCATTCGCTTAATTCTTAGAGCTGTGCAGTGGGCATTTGTCAACATTTTAGAAACAGCATTGTTGCTAACAGCTCTATTCGGGCCGATTGCAATGGGCTTGTCGCTGCTGCCGCTGCAAGGAAAACCAATCTGGGCTTGGTTAATAGGATTTATGTCGTTATTTGGAGTGCAATTGGGCTACAACATCGTCGTTGGATTAGTCGCTGTAGTGATTGTAAAGTCCGATGCAGAGTTAGTTACAGATATCGCCTTTTTATTCTTTTTAGCTGTGTTTTCTCCCGTTCTAGCCGTGTTAATAGCCAAGGGTGGAGGAACTGCTTTGTACAGTGCGATTGCCAATAGCACCAAACAGCTTACAGATATTGCCAGTAACGCGATCGGCGTTATTGCTGGAAAACTGATCTAGGGGAAGGAAATTCCGATAGCTTTTTCTTCACCGCACCGAGTTGTTACTCACTACTCAAACCCAGTTTCCCAATCCATTCCCTCCCTATCTCCCTATTCTCTATCCCCCATCTCGCCATCCCCTTCGATAATATGAAATTTCCACAATCACAACCCTTACTGCCTGAATCTAAAAACACCTTAGCCTTGTGCTTTGTTCTACTAACAAGCTTTGTTTGCCTCCTGACAATTGCTGTTTTAGTTAACACAGTCAGTTTGAGAGCCTTATCTCAAAGAAAAGTTACCTTTGTCCAGTTAAAAGACGGAACCGCAGCACGAATTGCAGAACAAGATGAACTGTACAGAGAGCCGAAAATTATCCAAAATTTTGTATCCAGTTGGGTAAATTTAACCTGGGCTTGGTCAGGCAAAATTCCCGGCACAAATGACCCAGACCCCGGCATTAAAGTTAAAGGCAGTGCCAAAGTTCCTACAACTGCTTGGATGGGTTCCTTGATGATGGAATCAGAGTTTGGTAAAGCTTCCTTGGTCGAACTTGCCCAACTGGTTCCCAACACCATTTATTCAGGAAAAACTCGCTCAGGAGTTTATATCTCTCATATCTCAGAACCGAGAGAAATAAAAAGAGGAGTTTGGGAAATAGATGTAATTGCTACTCGCGTCGTGCTAGAGCAAGGCATTGGAGAAAGCCGAGAACAGTTTAATCGAACCTTCACTGTCAAAGCAGTAGAAATTCCCAAATCGCCTCTCAAAGAAAACGCGTAATTGCTCAACCCCCTTGACAAGAGAACGAGATAGACATTAGATAGAGGAATGAAAAAACTCCCTGACCTAAAA
>NZ_JAUBQM010000126.1:0-10165 GCF_036701245.1 Microcoleus sp. Pol14D4 | reverse complement strand
CCGCTTTTATCAACAAGGTATGCGGGCCGCAACCCTTATACAGTCTATCTCGTAGACCTTTTTGTCACCCCCCCAGCTATGCTAGAGTAGGTGCTAAATGCCATAGATCTCGCTTTTGACGGCTTGGTTGTGGCAATCGTTGCGACATTTATGATGATTTATCAAATTTTTAAAACGAATTTTATTGATTGTTACCGTCTTGTGATAGCTGAGAGATTGGTTAATTATTGCCTGTTTAACTCGTTCTCCAGCTAGGACTCCAGAACACAAACAGGACGGAAAAAAACCACCCTGGCTTTCATCCCACCGCTAAGATGAGTACAGTTATAGCGGGGCACTTCCCGCCGAGTAAGTTAAATAGGAAGAGAATTGTATGTTGGCGAAAAGAATTTTACCTTGTCTGGATGTGAAAGCCGGTCGCGTGGTCAAAGGTGTCAATTTTGTCAATCTTCAGGATGCTGGCGATCCGGTAGAAATGGCTCAGGTTTACAATGATGCGGGTGCTGACGAGTTGGTATTTCTGGACATTACGGCGACTCACGAAGACCGGAATATTATGATTGATGTGGTGTACCGCACGGCCGATCGAGTATTTATCCCTTTGACGGTGGGTGGCGGCATCCAATCTTTAGACACCATTAAAAGTTTATTGAGGGCGGGCGCTGATAAGGTGAGTATTAATTCGGCGGCGGTGCGCGATCCGAGTTTAATTGACAAAGCCAGCGATCGATTTGGCAATCAGTGCATTGTAGTGGCGATCGACGCCCGCAAACGGCAAGACGCAGATAATCCTGGTTGGGACGTGTACGTGCGCGGAGGGCGAGAAAATACCGGCAAAGATGCGATCGCCTGGGCCAAAGAAGCCGAACAGCGCGGCGCCGGTGAAATTCTGGTGACAAGCATGGACTCGGACGGCACTCAAGCCGGTTACGATTTGGAATTAACTCGAAGCATTGCCGAAATTGTCGAAATTCCGGTCATTGCTTCCGGCGGTGCCGGCAACTGTCACCACATCTACGAAGCCGTGACTGAGGGCAAAGCAGAAGCTGCCCTGCTGGCTTCCCTGCTGCATTACGGGCAACTCAGTGTAGGAGAAATTAAAACTTATCTAGCAAAATGTCAAGTTCCCGTGCGACAGCAGCAGCCATTAGTTATTAGTCATTAGTCAGTGGATAGTCGGGCGCATCTCATATCTTGCAACATTTTCAACAAACCGCTCTGCGGGTTCACTCAAGCGCCCTCTCACAGTGCAAACAGGCTAAATAAACCCGCCCCCACCCACGATAAAACCAGTTACTGACATTGATACTGCTATGTGAGGCGCCTCCGAAGGCACTTGTAGAGAGTTTTTTGCTTCTACACAAGTGCCTTCTACATAAATCTCTTGGGGCTACCGACGCCACTCAACTAGAAATATTCCCTGAGAAGGATTTCAAATACCAGCTTTTTCAGCTAAATATTATATATTAACTCAATTTGAAAGAAAGCAACGGTTGCTTTTATCAAAATAGAGTTAAAGATTGTGCAGAATATGAGTGAGCTTCATCCTGTTAACAATCTTAGCGATCAAAACTTCTAAAAACGGAGAAATTTTGTATGTCTTTTATCAGCTTTAACTTCCCTGCCAAGCGTTTAGTTCGCACTTTAATAGCTGTTTGTTTTTGTGCCTTGATGTTTGTTTCTAATGCTTTTCCCGCTTTTGCCGTTACTAGCAGCCCCACCAAAGGTGAAGACCAACTTTTAGGGATTGAAAAAGAATCTCAAGAAGCGGTACTCAAAAAACCAATGTCCTTGGAAGAAACTCAAGAGAAAGCCAGCAAAGGACCCAACGAAGTTCAGGGAGACGCTGACATTGAAAAAATGAAAAATCCTTCCAATACACAAGCTACATCCTTTGAGCAACAAGTCAAAAAAGCTGTCAGCAAGATTAAAGACTAACTCAGCGCGCAGTAGTCACCGGACAGTTGTCAGTATAAAAGATTAGGGACACGGCGCGGTGCCGTGTCCCTATAATTTTTTTTGTAGAAACACCGCACCGCGCCACCTCCTTGGAAAAGCCGTATCCAATCTAAATTTAGCTTTAGTTTTCAGAATTGGTGTTAGATGGAATAAAAAAGTGGAAAGGACTTGGCATCTTTTGGCTTTACAAACACTCTTTGCTGGGGCTGCAAGTTCAAGCTGTCGAATCTTTCTCTAGTCAAATTAGCGTTTACTACTTGACCGTCATCTAAGGTTAATTCTACCTGAATTTCCCATCCCAAATGAATCAAGCGACTGATTCTTGCAGGCACCGTTGCACTATTTTCTGTAGTTTCAATTACTACATCGTGAGGGCGCAAGAAAATCTCTGGGTTGGCTGAGTCAAACCCGTTGTCTTGAAACATTCTTGAACTGCTGGGCAATACATTGACTGGCCCGATAAAACTCATTACGAAAGCACTAGCGGGATGGTCGTAAATTTCTGCAGGTGTGCCGACTTGTTCGATTTTACCTTTATTCATTACTGTAATTCGATCGGCAACTTCCATCGCTTCTTCTTGATCGTGCGTCACAAAGACTGTGGTAACGTGAACTTCGTCGTGCAGCCGCCGCAACCAAGCACGCAAATCTTTGCGAACTTTGGCATCGAGAGCTCCAAAAGGCTCGTCTAGCAGTAACACTTTCGGTTCCACAGCCAGGGCTCTGGCGAGGGCCACCCGCTGCCGCTGGCCTCCTGAAAGTTGCGACGGGTATCTATCGCCCAATCCTGCCAATTGCACTAAATTCAACAATTCTTCTACCCGCGATTTGACTTTCGCGGGTGGTGTTTTCTGAATTTGCATCCCGAAAGCGATGTTTTTTCGCACTGTCATGTGCTTGAATAGCGCGTAGTGCTGAAACACGAACCCAATTTTGCGGTCTTGGACGCTAGTATTGGTGGCATCCTGGCCTGTTAGCCAGATTTTGCCGGAGTCGGGCATTTCTAAACCCGCAATCAGCCGCAGCAGTGTAGACTTGCCGGAACCAGACGGGCCCAGCAATGCGACTAGGGAACCGGATTCAATTTCTAAGCTGACTCGATCGAGTGCTTGGAAACTGCCAAACTGTTTTGATACGTTTTCTACAACTATGCCCATAGGTAGGAATAAGGAAGGGGGAAGACGGAAGAGGGAACAAGCAAGAGGGAAGAAGCAAGAGACAAGAGGCAAGAGGGAAAAATTTTAATCTCCGGTTTGTGGATGGGTTAAAGTAAGTTTTTTTATAGCACGATCGCACATCAGTTTGTTAATTTTAGGGTTTTGGCGATCGGTCAGTCGATTTTAGATTTTAGATTTTAGATTTACTTGCACCTTTGAATTTGGAAGATGGAACTTTGGTCTCAAGTTTGGGACTCTCCAGGAAAGGAGTCCGGGCTTTCCATCCGTTTTTGGGCGGGGTCAAACAGCCGAAAATTAACAAAAATGCACCTCCAACACAAAACAACACAATTCTTTGCCACCAAAGTTGGCGTTTGGTACTACAATGCAGCAAAAGTTCAAGCGTTTTTGACTTCAACGGCTGAGGGGATAAAGGAAAATGGGAGATGTTGGACGTGTGCCTGTAGGAATTATCGGCGCTTCAGGGTACGGCGGCGTGCAACTTGTGCGACTGCTGGCGGATCACCCAGCGGCTGAAGTAGTGTATTTGGGCGGGGATAGCAGTGCGGGAAAACCTTTTTCCAGCCTTTATCCGCATTTGACTAACTGCATTGACTTGACTGTGGAGGCGATCGACTTAGACAAAATAGCGGCAAAATGTGAAGTTGTGTTTCTGTCGCTGCCGAACGGTTTAGCTTGCAAAATGGCACCGACGCTGCTCGAAAAAGGCTGTAAAGTCTTGGATTTGTCGGCTGACTACAGATTTGAAAATCTGGAAACTTACAAAGCTTGGTACGGCGGCGATCGATCGGACTCATCAGTGGCTGCAACGGCTGTTTACGGTTTGCCAGAATTGTATCGCGATCGAATTAAAGACGCTCAGTTAGTAGGCTGTGCGGGCTGCTACGTCACTGCTAGTTTGTTAGCCCTGGCACCTTTGCTAAAACAAGGCCTCATTGTGCCAGAAACAGCAATTATCGACGCCAAATCAGGTGCTTCGGGAGGGGGCCGGAAAGCCGAAGTTAATCTCTTGTTGGCTGAAGCAGAGGGTTCTCTGGGCGCTTACGGCGTTGGCCGCCACCGTCACACGCCAGAAATCGAGCAAATTTGCAGCGATTTAGCGGGACACGATATTAAAGTTCAGTTTACTCCCCACTTAATTCCTATGGTGCGGGGAATTCTGGCGACTGTTTACGCAACTTTGCGCGATCCAGGTTTGGTGCGGGAAGATTTAATCACAATTTTCAGCGCTTTTTACCGCAATTGTCCTTGGGTAAAAGTGTTGCCTGCTGGAGTTTATCCGCAAACAAAATGGGCTTGCGGCACGAATCTTTGTTATATCGGCATCGAAGTCGATCCGCGTACTGACAGGGTGATTGTGCTATCGGCGATCGACAATTTAATTAAGGGACAAGCCGGTCAAGGCATCCAGTGCATGAACTTGATGATGGGCTGGGAAGAAACTTTGGGTTTGCCACAATTGGCTTTCTATCCTTAATTGGTAATTGGGCATTGGGCATTGGGCATTGGTGATGAAAATCAAAAACTAACAGATTACCGATTACCAATTACCCATTCCCAATTACCGATTACCAAGTGTTATTTAGGCCCGTAACCGATCGACCCAGCATAAATTGCCCGATCGCCCAATTGGTCCTCAATCCGCAATAAACGGTTATATTTGGCAACTCGTTCGCTGCGACACAAAGAACCAGTCTTGATTTGACCGGCGCGAGTCGCTACCGCTAAATCGGCAATTGTGGTATCTTCAGTTTCACCCGAACGGTGGCTGATGACTGCTCGATAGCTGTTCCGCTTGCCCAGGTCGATCGTATCCAAAGTCTCCGTCAAAGAACCAATTTGATTCAGCTTAATCAAAATCGAATTGCTAGCTTTCAAATCAATTCCTTTTTGCAGCCGCGTGCGATTAGTAACAAACAAATCGTCACCTACCAACTGAACTTTGCTGCCCATTTTCTGCGTCAGCGCTACCCAACTGTCCCAATCGTCTTCGTGCAAACCATCTTCAATCGAAATAATCGGATATTGACTCACCAAACCATCCAAATAATCGATTAATTCTGCCGGCGAATGAGCCACACCGTCGTAAGTGTACTGCCCATCTTTGTAAAATTCGCTAGCAGCAACATCCAAAGCCAAAGCAACTTGTTCACCCGGTTTGTAGCCAGCTTTTTCAATAGCTGCAATCAACAAATCCAAAGCTGCTTGATTGGATTTCAGATTAGGCGCAAAACCGCCTTCATCACCCACACCAGTCAGCAAACCCTCAGCTTTTAAGACTTTACTCAAGGATTCAAATACCTCTGCACCCCAGCGTAAAGCTTCTTTAAAAGAGGGCGCACCCACAGGGACAATCATAAATTCTTGAATGTCCACATTATTGTTAGCGTGAGAGCCCCCGTTGATCACGTTCATTAAAGGCACGGGTAAAACGTTAGCTAAGGGGCCGCCCAAGTAGCGGTAAAGGGGGAGTCCTAAAGTTTCGGCGGCCGCCTTTGCTGTGGCTAAGGAGACTCCGAGAATGGCATTTGCGCCGAGGTGGGATTTGTTAGGGGAACCGTCCAAGTCAATCATGGTTTTGTCTACCAGCGCTTGGTCGATCGCATCTAGATTAGCCAAAGCGGGGGCAATTTTGTGTTCGACGTTAGAGACGGCTTTCAGGACGCCTTTACCGCCGTAACGGCTTTTGTCGTCGTCGCGGAGTTCGTGGGCTTCAAAAGAGCCTGTAGAGGCGCCGCTGGGGACTTGGGCGAGCCCCACAACACCGTTGGCTAGGTAAACTTCAGCTTCAATGGTGGGGCGGCCGCGGGAGTCGAGGATTTCTCTGGCTTGAATAGATTCGATCGCAGTGTCTAGCATATTAATTATTCCGAAGTTAACTCAAGGTTTCATGACAATTAGCAGTCTGTGGATTTTCCCACGCTGACTGCTGACGGGTAATAGAGTACGCGATCCCCAGAATTATTGGTGCACAGTTCAAAATATTTGCGGATTTGGACGAGCAGGTTAGTGTCAATAAGCTATGCTTGTTGAACAACAATCTCCGGCAATTTTGACAATGATTTGATTGTTTTAACCCCAGATTGCCGCAGATTTCTTAATTGGAACCTTTGTTAAAATCATAATATCAACAAAGTTAATCAAACAAGGAGAAACTTAGGATGTTAGAAACAAATCTCGGAGAAATTAGAGCATTAGCTGAAAATTCAGACCCAATTATTGCTGATCCCCCAAACATCAAATTACTCACAGGGCTATTGCCAAATCCAGCCAGCGACCCCAACTTTTTTGACTTAACTCCCAATGACGACGCATTTCTATTAGCAAATGGAATTCTGCGGAATACTCCCGGAGGTTTGCGTGCCTTAGCTGGTAACGATTTTGTCAGAGGTTCCGGTGGTGCGGAACTGATAAACGGTAACAGCGGCACAGATACTTTAATCGGAGGTTGTGGCAGCGATACTATTCGCGGCGGCCAAGATTTTGACATTCTTTATGGAGAATGTGGCAGCGATTTTGTCAGCGGAGATCAAGGTGATGACTACGTTTATGGAGGCACGGCCAATGACTTTATTCGCGGTGGTAAAGGGAATGATGCTTTAGTAGGAGAGAGTGGAAACGATACTCTCATCGGTGATGCTGGAATTGATAGACTTTGGGGAAGTGAAGGCGCAGATATGTTTGTCCTCCGCACAGAAGCGGGAGCAACTTCGGGGGAGATTGGTTCGCTTCAACCGCCTCCTAGTGGCAATTTTGATGTAGATGAAGTGCCGGCAGATTTTCTTCTCGATTACAATCCGGCTGAAGGTGATGTAATTGGATTGGCGGGAGGACTGACGCAAAATGATATTGTTTTGACCGAAAGGTTTTTAACAATTGGTGATGCCAGAGATTATGACAGCAGTGGCCCTTTTCCTCCGGGAATTCCTCGCACTGCTGATTTTAGAATTTTAAATACTAAGGCGACGGTGATTCGGGAAGCTAGCACCGGCAATATCTTGGGTTTGGTGAAGGATGTTTCGCCGGCTCAACTTCAGTTTATATCTGTATCGGAGGGGGCGCTCACTCTAGGTTAATTCAAATCGGTACACATTGCTGCTAAGAAGCAGAACACGGACGGGGGGGACGCCCATCCCACAACACCAAGGCTATCAATCCTCGTTCCCAGGCTCTGCCTGGGAAGGCATATCAGCGAGGCTGTGCCTCCCGATTCCTGACATGAATTTAACAATATTTAAGATTGCCAGAAATCCGCCACATCATATCCCATTTCGGTGAGCATTTGCCGCAGCAGAGGTAAGCTCAAACCAATCACATTTGTGTGACATCCTTCGATTTGTTCGACAAAAAAGCCGCCTTTACCTTCGAGTGCAAAACAGCCTGCACATTGCAAGGGTTCTCCGGTGGCGACGTAGGCTGCAATTTGGCGCGAGGTAACTTCCGCAAAATGAACTTTTGTAACTTGACAGCGAATGATCGATCGCGACCTAGCCTCACCAAAGTCATCGAATCTAGTATCAATTAAAGCATGACCCGTATACAGTTCGCCCACCTTACCGCGCATTTTCTGCCAGCGCGAGATTGCTTCTTCCGCATCATTCGGTTTGCCGTGAATTTCGCCATCTATAAGCAAAATTGAATCGCATCCCAACACCAAACAAGATTTGGGATTGGGGATTTGCGCGTGAGAATTAGCCAGTAAAAACTTAGCTACAGCCTCAGCTTTTCCCTCTGCTAAAACCTGCACTAAATTAGTGGCATCCCTCATTTGTATTTGCCCTTCATCAAAGTCGCTGGGGCAAATCACAGCTTGAATGCCAGCATTTTCTAGGAGGCGACGGCGCGCTGGAGAAGCTGAAGCTAATACAAAAGTTGGAATTTTCATAAGTTAAGAAGGAAGAAGGAAGAAGAAAGAAGGAAGAAGGAAGAAGGAAGAAGGAAGAAAAATAAACTATTCCCAATCCCCAAGGCTCAATGTCCCATTCCCCATTCCCAATTACTTTTTAACCTACTAATAAACAGAGAAAGATTTAACAACTTTCTCAAAAGCTTCTTTTACCTTGGGCCAGCGTTCTTCGGTAGTGGAAACGTTAAGCGTAAAAAGTTTGCCGCGGCTGACGGCTACACTCGCTAAGTTGTGCCGTTCTTGGTTTGGTAACTTAACGGCGTATTCTAAAATGTAATAGTTTTTCGATCGCGATTCACGAGCTTCTGCATTGACTAATTCAGCTTCGCGGCCAGAATCACTCGGGGCGATGGCACTTTTGCTGAGCTTGTATCCCACATCCGTCGGCGTTCCCAAATCCGCCAGAGTTTTGCCCCCCGCGACTGGACTGATTACCACGCTGACGTTCTCGGTTTGCTGAATCAAATCGCGGAAGACCACATCGGGCCCGTTAGAAACCGCGATCGGCAGCCAGCCGTTAGGATAGAGAAATTGATAGCCGTCGCCAGTATCAACGTAGCTTTTGAGTCCGGTGACTTTAGACACACAACCTGTCAAGGTGAGGCTTATAACCACCAGAAGTATTGCCGCAATTCGTTTGAGCATTCTTTTTACAAGTAGGGTAAAACAAAAATATTTAATTTTAATTGTCTCATCAAACCTTGCCCCTCAAAATAGTTAAGCTATGGATCGCTGTTTGTGTACCGCCAGCGATCCATAGCCATATAGTTTAATTGTTAACAAAATCATTACAGGTGAGTCAGCCAGCTAATCAGCCCGTGCTTGGTCGAAACTTCTAAAGCCAAGAGAGAAACAAAGCCAATCATGGCTAGGCGGCCGTTTAAGCGTTCTGCGTAGGGGGTAAAGCCAGTGCGGGGTTCGTCATCGACGTATACTTGCGGCTCGATCGCAAAATTGTTCATTTTGCCTTGGTCGTCCAGCATTAAGCCTCTGTTACTCATGTTTTTTTCCTAAATCGTTTTTAGTGTACTGTAAATAAATGTAACAGACTTGTGAAGATATGTAAAGGATTGTGAGAAATTTTTTTTAAAGACCTCGATCTGACACCAGTAAAAAAAAATGCAACTGCAGGCAAGCTCTAAACCCTTATAGAGTAAGTCTTTCCCCAATCTAAAATCTAAAATCTAAAATCTAAAATGGTAGGACTGTGGGTAGACTCTGGGCCCCGGAGGGGGGAGGATAGAGTGGAGAGGCACAAAAGTCGATGGTGTATGGCAAATCCAGTCTGGGTTTGACGAAAATTGTGGAACGGAGGAAAAATTTATGCGGGCCAGTCTGGAAATGCGGTGGTTTTATAGCGGTGCACTGCCAAAATCGATCAATCAATGGTTTGGAAGCGAGAGTCTCGGCGGGTATCTTTCGCCTCCTGAAGAGCGGGAAGACATATATTTGCTAGTACCAAGCTGCGACTACTTGGGAGTGAAGCTGCGTGGGAAAACCTTGGAGGTAAAGTGGCGTCAGGGAGAGTTGGGGACGATGCAGTTCGGCAACCGCTGGGAAGGCAAAGCCGAAAAGTGGCTGAAGTGGGTTTGTGCGGACACGATAGCGCCGATACCAGCGGATATTGTGGCGACAGGAAAGTGGGTGGCAGTCAAGAAAAAGCGAGCGCAGCGTCTTTATCAAGTTTCGACCCCTGGTTCCCTGATGTCTGTGCCTGTGGAAGCCCCAATTCCCCAAGGTTGCACCGTGGAACTTACTCAGTTGAACATTAACGGCAGCGCGTGGTGGACTTTGGGATTTGAAGCGTTTGGCAGTGAAAGTTGTTTGACAGAAAGCCTGCAAACAGTAGCTAGTTGGACTAGCAAGAGTTATCAGGCGCAAAAGTTAAAAGCTGAGGATTCTTCTGCTTATCCGATTTGGCTGGGCAGCAAGTAATATCAAATCCGGCTTGAATAATACCTCCTGTATTTTTTAGTCCTCCTCTGCTGGAACGAGAGGCAAGTTGAGACCGGGTTTCAACCGCCGAGTCTGGACGCCACTGGCATATACAGCAGATTCCAGGTTTATGAAGTACAGTAGCAGCAGCTTGTAAACCAGTTTTTAAAGTGCTTAGGATTGACCA
>NZ_JAUBQM010000125.1:0-10246 GCF_036701245.1 Microcoleus sp. Pol14D4 | reverse complement strand
GTTGTCATCAAACTACTGCGAAACGAATACCCCAATTTCAACGAACTTGTCGGGTTTCGCAATCAGTACACCATTGCCAAAAATCTTAACTTCCCCAGTATAGTTAAACCTCTGACTCTAGAAGTCTATCACAATAGCTATGCCTTAGTCATGGAGGACTTTGGAGGGATTTCCCTATCTAATTATCTCCATATCGCCACTGATAAAAACCAACCTGCTAAATCTTTATCTTTAACAGAATTTCTCAACTTGGCACTGCAACTAACAGACATTCTCCACTATCTTTACCAAAACCGAGTCATTCACAAAGATATTAAACCCGCTAATATTCTGATTAATCCCGACACTAAACAAATAAAAATAATTGATTTCAGTATTGCATCTCTGCTACCACGAGAAACTCAAGAAATTCAGAATCCACACATCCTTGAAGGGACATTAGCCTATCTCTCTCCCGAACAAACCGGACGAATGAATCGGGGTATTGACTATCGTAGCGACTTTTATGCCCTCGGTGTCACTTTTTATGAATTATTGACAGGACATTTACCATTTATCTCTGATGACCCGATGGAACTGGTGCATTGCCATCTCGCCAAAGAGTCAATACCGATACATCAAATTCATCCAAAAATCCCCATAGTTTTATCGCATATAGTTAGTAAATTGATGGCAAAAAATGCTGAAAGCCGCTATCAAAGTGCATTAGGATTAAAACATGATTTAGAAATTTGTTTAGCTCACTTAGAAAAAACTGGTAACATTGAGGCTTTTGATTTAGGACAGGAAGATATTACAGACAGGTTCCTGATACCAGAAAAACTGTACGGTAGAGAAAAAGAAGTCGCTAGTCTATTAGCTGCCTTTGAAAGAGTCAGCACAGGCAGTACAGAAATGATGCTAGTAGCAGGTTTTTCTGGAATTGGTAAAACCGCAGTCGTGAATGAAGTTCACAAGCCAATTGTCCGACAACGTGGCTATTTCATCAAAGGCAAATACGACCAGTTCCAGCGCAATATTCCCTTAAACGCATTTGTGCTAGCATTCAGGGATTTAATGGGGCAATTAATATCAGAATCAGATGCTCAGTTACAAATATGGAAAAGCAATATTTTGACAGCAGTTGGCGACAATGGACAAGTCTTGATTGATGTAATTCCCGAGCTAGAACGCATCATTGGTAAACAGCAAATAGCACCAGAAGTATCGGGAAGTGCCGCCCAAAATCGCTTTAATCTGCTGATGCAGAAATTTGTGCAAGTATTTACGCAAGCCGAACATCCTTTAGTAATGTTTTTAGATGATTTGCAGTGGGCAGATTCGGCATCCTTGAAATTGTTGCAACTGTTGATGGAAGATACGGGACATTTATTGGTGTTAGGTGCTTATCGAGATAATGAAGTGTCTCCTACTCATCCATTTATTTTGACGGTGGATGAGATTATTAAATCCGGAGCAACGGTGAATACAATTACTTTGGCTCCTTTGCAAAAAGATGACATTAATCAATTGATTTCAGATACTCTTAGTTGCGGATCAGAGATTGGCCAACCTCTGAAAAAACTGGTGTATCAAAAAACTCAAGGTAATCCCTTTTTTGCTACGCAATTCCTGAAGGCTTTACATGACGATGGGCTGATTACTTTTGAGCCCCCTGTGTCCCCCACCCCCCTTTTATCCCCCCTTACCAAGGCGGGACAGACGGGGGTACAAGGGGGGTGGCAGTGCGATATTGCTCAAGTGAAAGCCTTGGCAATTACTGATGATGTGGTAGAGTTTATGGCACTGCAATTGCAGAAAATGCCGTTTCCTACTCAGGAAATGCTTAAATTAGCCGCTTGTATTGGGTCCCAGTTTGATTTAGCTACTTTGGCAATCGTCAGTGAAAAGTCGGCGGAAGTTGCGGCTACTGCTTTATGGAAATCTTTGCAAGAAGGTTTGATTATTCCGACTACGGAAGCTTATAAGTTCTTTACTCAATCTGATAATGAGTCGGTTTGTAGTGCAGCGGCTAATCCGACTTATCGGTTTTTGCACGATCGCGTCCAGCAAGCTGCCTATTCTCTGATTCCGAACGATCGCAAGCAAGCAACACATCTACAGATCGGTCAACTACTTTTAAGAAATACTGTTTTGGCAGAGCGTGAGGAAATCTTATTCGAGATAGCCAATCAACTAAATCGCGGTCGCTACTTATTAAACGATCCAGAAGAAAAGGAAAGATTGAGCCAATTAAACTTATTGGCAGGACGAAAAGCTAAAACTTCTACGGCATATACTGTTGCCTGTGAGTATATAACTACTGGCATGGAATTATTGAAAGAAGACTGTTGGAATATTCAATATGAATTATGCTTTGCGCTCCACAAAGAACGGGTTGAACTTGAATATTTGAATGGCAATATTGAAGCATCACAAATCTGGATAAATCGCACTCTCGAACGGACAAAAAATGCCCTAGAAAAGGCAGAAATTTACAACTTGGCAATTATTCAATATACCCTACGAGCTGAGTATCCAGAAGCTATTGCTGCGGGGATTAAAGCTTTATCGTTGTTTGGTATTGATATTACCGATGAGGATTTTGAGGTGGTACGCGATCGCGAAATTGCGACTGCTCAAGCCATCTTAGAAAGCCGAGGGATTGCTTCTCTCAGCGATTTACCCATGATGACCGATCCTGAGAAAAAAATGGCTACAAAGTTAGCTATTGCTATGGGCCCGCCCACCTATCGATCGCATCAGCGTCTGTGGTCAGTCATTTGTGCCAAGGCTGTTAATTTGTGTTTGGAGTATGGTAATACGCCTGAAATAGGCTATATTTACCCAGCCTACGGTGGCTTACGTGGTTATGCTTTAAATAACTATCAAAATACAGGTGATTTAATCGATTTAACGCTGCAATTAATGCCCAAGTTTAATAATAGTTCGGCTGAAAGTGTAGCCTATTTAATGATTGGTAGTTCTCTCCGTCATTGGTCTCACCCTCTTAAGTTAGCCAGCCAAGATTACCAAAAATCCTATCAAATTGGTTGGGAATCAAGCAATTTACAATATGCTGCTTATGCTTTTGGACACAATATGTACTGTCGTTTTTACCAGGGAGTAGAACTGAATGAATTAGAGGCAGAAATTAATCAATCGCTGGCTTTTGCTCAACAGCAAAAAAATCAATGGTCTATCGATCTACTAACTGGTGGTCAAATGCTTGTAGCCAGGTTGATAGGAACAAAAAATTGGTCGCAAACTATAGAAAATGAGTATCTCCAACGCTGCCAAAAACATAAAAACTGGCAAGTTATCTGTATTTATACTATTCTTAAAAGCCAAATCCTCTACCTCTGCGATTGCCCAGAGTCAGCTTTAGAATCTGCCGAGAAAGCTGAAGCTGAGATTGTTAATGTTGCTCCCCAAGGCTTACTTCCCTATGCCAGACATCGCTTTATCTATGCTCTACTGTTATGCCAACATTACGATCGAATACCACAGGCGAAACAATCCGATCTGTGGCAAAAGTTGATAGAGTATAAACAGCAATTAGCTGTTTGGGCGCAAAACTGCTCGGAGAATTTTAGCGCTGCCTCTGAGCTAATTTCAGCAGAAATGGCGCGTCTTTCTGGAGATAAATTATTGGCAATTGAACTGTACGATCGCGCCATTTCCCTCGCAAAAGAGCATCAATTTATCAACGAAGAAGCACTAGCTAATGAACTTGCAGCCAAATTCTATCTCAATTGGGGTAAAGAAAAAGTCGCTCAAGCCTACATGATTGAGGCCTATTACTGTTATGCCCGATGGGGCGCCCAAGCCAAAGTTGCTGATTTAGAACAACGTTATCCTCAACTTCTCGATCCTCTCCTTCAGCCACCCCAATGGTCTACCTCTTTCAAGGAAAATCTTACCCTGGAAACGATGGCTTATAACCGTTCTTCTAGCACAGCCTCGGAAGTTCTAGATTTGGCAACTCTGCTCAAGGCATCTCAAGCGATTTCAGGGGAAATTGAACTCGATAAACTCTTGACTACTCTGTTACAAATAGTGATGACAAATGCTGGGGCAAGTAAGTGTGCCTTACTGCTAAAAAAAGATATTGAGTTACAAGTAGCAGCCTTTGTGGAAGAGGGACAAGAACCGCAGCTATTACCACCCATTCCGCTAGAATCAAGTCAGAATGTGGCGATCGCTTTGGTGAATACTGTTAAGCGGAGTTTGAGACCTCTGGTACTGGTTGATGCTAGGTTATGTACTGAGTTTTCTGGAGATAGTTACATTGAAAAACACCAGCCTAAAAGTGTGCTTTGTAGTCCAATTCTAAATCAAGGTAAGTTGATTGGGATTTTATATTTGGAAAATAATCTGACAATTGGAGCATTTACAAGCGATCGCGTCGAACTGCTCAATCTGCTCTGCTCCCAAGCAGCAATTTCCCTCGAAAATGCCCGCCTCTATCAACAGTCACAACAAGCTTTGACAGAACTCCGTGCCAGCGAAGCCCGCTTCCATAAGATGGCTGACAATATTCCAGGGATGGTCTTTCAATTCCAGTTGGCTGCTGATGGTGCTAAGTCTATAACCTACGCAAGTTCTGGTTGCATCGATCTGTATGAAGCTGAGTCAGAAATGGTTATGGCAGGAATCATCAATGTCTTCGATGCAGTTTATGTCGGCGATATCGCTGATGTTGAACAAGCAATTACCAAATCTGCCCAAACCCTGACCCCATTTAATCATGAATGGCGCAGTGTCACCCCGTCCGGCACGATAAAATGGGTGCAAGCGATATCCCAACCAGAACGACGAGGCGATGGGTCAACTGTATGGGATGGTGTTGTCTTTGATGTGAGCGATCGTAAACGCAGCGAAGCTGAATATAAAGCTGCGGAAGCAGCCCTGCAAATTTCCGAACAGAACCTCCGCACTATCTTCAACAACGTCAGTAGTGCCATCATAATTCACGATCTGCATGGCAAGGTACTCGATGTTAATAATCGACTGTTAGAAATGTTTGGTGTGGAGCGAGAGCAAGCGCTGCAATGCTCGATCTTGGATGACTATTCTACACCGGATAATCCGTTCTATCTGCTAGAAGACTGGTGGAGAAGGGTCTTAGCCGGGGAAACGATTCAATTTGAGTGGAATGTCAGAAAAATTGATTCTAATACAGTCTTTGAGGTCGATGTCACCCTCAACCGCATCATCCTCGATGGCAAACCAGTGATTCTTGGTAATGTGGTGGATATTAGCGATCGCAAACGCGCCGAAAATGAACGTCAACAAAAGTCAGAAGCTTTAGAAAAGACTTTACGAGAACTTCAACAAGCTCAAATCCAACTTATCCAAGGTGAAAAAATGTCAGCATTGGGTAACTTAGTCGCTGGTGTCGCTCATGAAATTAACAACCCTGTCGGCTTCCTGACTGGCAACATTACCCCTGCCTTAGATTACATTAACGATTTGTTTGGATTGATCGATCTAGTGCAACAAAAATATCCCCAACTAGAGCCAGAGATTGAAAAACAAATCGAAACCATTGAGCTTGACTACATCCGGGAAGACTTACCCAAGTTAATTGAATCGATGCAAGAAGGCGTGAAGCGAATTCAAGACATTAGTATTAGTCTGCGGACATTCTCGCGTGCAGATAGCGATCGCCCCGTAGCCTGTAATATTCACGATGGCATTGATAGCACAATTATGATCCTTAAACATCGTCTGAAAGCAAGCGACACTCGCCCCGAAATCCAAGTCATTAAGGACTATGGCAATATCCCAAAAATCGAATGCTATGCCGGACAATTAAATCAGGTATTTATGAATATTTTGGGGAATGCGATCGATGCTTTGAATGAATTAAATATTGGACGGAGTTTTGCCGAAATTAAAGCCCATGCCAATCAAATTATCGTCAAGACCGAATTATCTCGCGATAGAAAACAGGTAGTAATTCGGATTAAAGACAATGGTATTGGCATGAGTGAAACGGTGCGCGAGAAAGTTTTTGATAATTTATTTACTACTAAGAGTGTAGGGAAAGGAACAGGATTGGGATTAGCGATCGCGCGTCAAATTGTAGTAGAAAAACATCACGGACAAATTAAAGTTGATTCTGTCCCTAGCGAGGGGAGTGTGTTTTCGATCACTATCCCTGTCATCTAAGGGAATATAATAGAATTCAATATTAGATCAACCCATTTGAAATACTACCCAATTAACGATTGCAAAACATGAGGCTGGCTCACGTTATTTGGGTAAATTTCCAAGTGAACCATTATCTAGGTATAACATGAATCCAAATAAAACCATACCTTTAAGACTTGTGCTAGTAGTTCCGTTTGTATTGCAAGTCTTTGCCGCCGTCGGACTGACTGGCTATCTGTCCCTGCGAAATGGACAGATAGCGGTCAATGATGTTTCTAGTCAGTTGCGTGAAGAGATCGGCGATCGCATTAACCAGCAAGTCCTGAACTATTTGGAAAGACCTTATATTGCTGGACAAGCGATTGTCGCGGCTGCTCAAGAGGGGCAGTTAGATTTAACAGATGTCACCAAACTGGAACGGACTTTCTGGCGGTTGGTTAGCCAAGGTACGATCGAATATATGCAAATTGGCGTGGCTGACGGTACGGGTATCACCGTAGACTATACACCCGATGAGGGCATCAATTCTCGTGTCGGGAGCAAAGAGATTTTTCCGCAGCGCGAAATCTACAGGCTGGACGATCGAGGTCAACGGATCGCCCTGATAGAAACTCAAGCAAATTTTGACCCCCGAACTCGACCCTGGTATAAAACTGCACAGAAAGCTAGAAAACCAGTCTGGACATCTCAGCCCTACTTAAGTTACTCGCTTAAATTGGTGACAATTTCTCTATCTCAGCCAATCTATGACAACAATCGAGTATTGTTGGGAATTCAAAACAGTAACTTTCGGATTAGCAAGATTCATACCTTTCTCAGTCAGCTAAAGGTGGGTCAAACAGGACAAACCTTTATCATCGATCGATCGGGCAACTTGATTGCCAGTTCAACGATCGAAAATCCTTACATTATTGATCTTAAAAAAAAGGATTTGCAACAAATTCCTGCCGTAAAGTCTGAAAGTTCTGTAATTAGTGCCACAGCGCAAGCAATCCTCGATCGATTTGGTAACTTTAACGCCATTACACAGAGTCAACAGCTTGATTTTTGGCTGGCAAATCAGCATCAGTTAGTTCAAGTTTCAGCCATTCGAGACGAACGAGGTATCGATTGGCTCAGCGTCATTGTGATGCCCGAATCAGACTTTATGGCACAAATTGATGCCAACACGCGCACCACAATTTTACTCTGTTTGGGTGCATTGGGTTTGGCAACTATTCTAGGCATCTATACTTCTCGCTGGATTACCAGTCCGATTTTGAAATTACAAAAAGCAAGTGAGGCGATCGCATCTGGCTCTCTTGACCAAACAGTGGCAGTTAAAGGGATTGATGAATTAGAAGCCCTGGCTGGTTCCTTTAACCAAATGGCAGGACAATTGCGAACTTCCTTTACAGAACTAGAAACTCGTGTAGAAGAACGCACCGCCGAACTCACTATTGCCAAAGAAGCTGCCGATAATGCCAACCAAGCCAAGAGCGATTTCCTCGCCAACATGAGCCACGAACTTCGCACACCTCTCAACGGGATTCTCGGCTATGCCCAAATTCTCGAACGTACCCAAACTATACCCGAAAAAGAACGGCATGGTGTAAAAATCATCCACCAATGCGGCTCTCATCTACTAACATTAATCAACGATATTTTAGACCTTTCCAAAATCGAAGCCCGCAAACTAGAACTTACCTCCAAAGCCATTCACTTGCCATTTTTCCTGCAAGGAGTAGTAGAAATCTGTCGAGTTCGTTCAGACCAAAAAGGTATCGAGTTCATTTATCAACCAGATACAAACTTACCCACAGGAATTGTAACTGACGAAAAACGACTCCGCCAAGTGCTACTCAATCTCTTAGGAAATGCGATTAAATTCACCGATAAAGGCAGCGTGACCCTCAAGGTAGAAGTGATAGAATCAAATGCAGCGATGCCATTGCCTCAGCTTAAATTTCAAGCGATCGATACAGGAGTTGGCATCGCATCTGACCAAGTAAACAAACTATTCCAAGCATTTGAACAAGTAGGCGATCGCAAACGCCACGCGGAAGGCACAGGCTTAGGTTTAGCCATCAGTCAAAGAATTGTGGAATTGATGGGCGGAAAAATTCAAGTTGAAAGCCATCTGGGAATAGGCAGTAACTTCTACTTTGAACTAGCATTGCCGATCTCCACCGACTGGGCACAAAAAAGTTCAGTCAAAGACGGGCGCACAATTATCGGCTATGAAGGGCCACCGCGCCACATATTGATCGTGGATGACCGTTGGGAAAATCGGTCAGTATTGGCGAACCTGCTAGAGCCTCTAGGGTTCACATTTACTGAAGCAGAGAACGGTCAAGAAGGCTTAGAAAAAGCTATAGAAAAACTGCCAGATTTAGTTATAACTGACTTAGCGATGCCAGTAATGGATGGCTTTGAAATGCTCAAAAAGTTACGAAAATTGGAGGATATCAAGCATTTACGGGTGATCGTATCTTCGGCATCGGTGGCAGAAATAGACCAGCAGAAAAGCTTAGATATGGGTGGAGATGACTTTCTGGCCAAACCCGTTGATGCAGAGGAGTTGTTGACTTTGCTTGCCAAACATTTACAACTCATCTGGAAATATCATGTAACTGAGTTAACAACAAGCAATAATGAAGTATCCACGAAAGAACTAATTCCCCCATCGGCGGCGGACTTGCAAATTTTACTAGAACTGGCACAGGATGGCTTCCTCATAGAATTGGCAGAAACCGCCGCTCAAATTGGGCAAAAGGATCAGCGCTATCAGCCCTTTATTCAGCAAGTAATACAATTAGCTAAGCAATTCCAAACTGAGAAGATCGAGGAATTAATTCAAGAACATCTCACTAATAATAGTTAAAAGTTGGATGGCTATGACTATGACCATAGGTTTAACTGGCTTAATTTTAATTGTTGATGATACTCCCACAAATTTGGATGTCATCTCGGAAGCGTTGAGTAATGCGGGGTATAAGGTGGCGATCGCTACCAGTGGCGAACGCGCTCTGCAACAAGTTGAGCGGCGACCCCCCGATCTGATTTTACTGGATGTGATGATGCCGGGAATTGATGGATTTGAAACCTGTCAACGCCTTAAAGCTAATTCCAAAACTTGCGATATTCCAGTTATGTTCATGACCGCTCTGGCTGATGTAGACAACAAAATTAAAGGGCTTAACCTTGGTGCAGTAGACTACGTTACCAAGCCCTTCCAAGAACAAGAAGTGTTAGCGCGAGTGAAAACTCATTTACAGTTGCGTCTCTTGACTCAAAACTTAGAAGAGCAAGTGGCTCAAAAAACTGCTGAATTAAAAGCAGCTCATATCCAAGTCATTCAACGCGAAAAATTGTCTGCTTTGGGCAACTTGGTGGCTGGTGTTGCCCACGAAATTAATAACCCCGTTGGCTTTCTTTCTGGCAATATTCAGCCCGCTTTAGACTACATCAAAGATTTGTTTGGATTGCTGGATTTAGTTCAGCAAGAATCTGCTAATTTCAGTGTAGCAATTCAAGAGGAAATTGAAGCGATTGACCTCGACTACATCCGTGAAGACTTACCTAAGTTAGTTGGCTCGATGCAAGAAGGAGTAAACCGGATTAAAGACATTAGCATCAGCTTGCGGACATTCTCGCGTGCTGATAGCGATCGCCCCGTTGCCTGCAATATCCACGACGGGATGGATAGCACAATTACGATCCTAAAACATCGCCTCAAGGCAAACGACACTCGCCCTGAGATTCGGGTAATTAAAGATTATGGTGATTTACCGGAAGTAGAATGCTATGCAGGACAGATCAATCAGGTATTTATTAATTTGTTGGCGAATGCGATAGATGCTTTAGAAGAATCAAATACGGGACGTAGTTATGCTGAAATCAAAATTAATCACAATCAAATTATTATCAAGACTGAATTATCGGCAGATCGGCAGAAAGCAATAATTAGTATCAAAGATAACGGTATTGGCATGAGTGAGACGGTGATGGAGAAGGTTTTTGATGATTTATTTACAACTAAAGGTGTGGGTAAAGGCACGGGGTTGGGATTGGCGATCGCACGGCAGATTGTAGTTGAGAAACACGGCGGTACAATCGAGGTAAATTC
>NZ_JAUBQM010000124.1:0-10353 GCF_036701245.1 Microcoleus sp. Pol14D4 | reverse complement strand
TCTATCCTTGCTCTTCGCTGTGCTTATCTCAACGGTCAACTTTCACTTTGATGTATTTGCCAAACTGAGATGCACCCGCCGTCACTCCCTAAAAAACCAAGGGCTCTCGTGGTCGGGGGGTAAATTATTACCCGACTGTCAAGCTCTGCTAGACAATAACATTTTACCCGATTAATTGTCAGAGTTAGCCACACAACAACATTTTACTCGACTGTCAAGCTTTGTCTGACAACAACATTTTGCCTTATTATCGAGGTATCGTTTTCAGCCTCAACGGAGCGCAAAAATCAGACAGCCCAGCCTCAAGTTGAGTGCTGGCATAACGGCTGCTATGCTACAAAATCGCTTCATAAATTTTAGCTGCCTGCCACTTTTCTCACACTTGCTCAACTTGATTCTTAATTCAATTCCGATGCCGGAACTTGACTATTAAATCACTTCAAATTTTGTTAAAAACGCTAAAAAATAGCTAATTGTTGCGTCAGCTAAAGTCAGGCGGAAAGCAGTATAAAGTCAGGCGGAAAGCAGTATAAAATCAGTGAGATTACAGGCATTTGCAGGGACTGTACTCTACCTGTATTTACCTGAAAATATCCTGCAAATGCCTGAATTTTTCGGTCAAATTACTGCTTTTTTGTGCAAGGACTGCCTTTGCTTGTTGAGGCTGGTTATGGCTGTTCTTTCTCGATAGCAAGCAATGGTTTTGCGATCGCAAACCATGACTAATGTGTGCAGAGAAAAATAATCCACCCCCATCAATATTGAGCATAGTGCTTCCCCGCAGTTCAAACCTTGTTGATATGGAATCAGTTGCGACTCGCGAGTCGCGACTGAAGCGTCCATGCCTCAATAAGAGCGGTAAGGTATGGGACAGGCACTGCGAATTATGTTTTTGTTGGAATATATTAGCGATCGCTCTTTACGGCAAGAGATTACTGCTTGTACTCATAACGTGGAGAATTATAACCGCCATTGATAGCTAGGAGTCGAGCGACTACTGTAAACCGAGCGACTACTGTAAACCGAGCGACTACTGTAAACCGAGTCAGGCGGTAAATTTTTATCCGACTGTCAAGCTTTATCAGACAATAACAGTTTAGCCGATTGCAAAGCGCGGACCCGACAACAGCAATTTACGCGACTGTCAAGGCTGACATAACGGCTACTGTGTTGCCACTTTTCTCACACTTGCTTAAGTTGATTTTTAATTCAATTTAGATAACGGCTACTGTGTTGCCACTTTTCTCACACTTGCTTAAGTTGATTTTTAATTCAATTTAGATACTGTAACTTGATTATTAAATCAATTCGGATTTTGTTAAAAAGGCTAAAAAATTAGCTAATTGTTGCGTCAGCTAAAGTCAGGCATTTGCAGTATAAAGTCAGGCAAGTGCAGTATAAAGTCAGGCGGAAAGCAGGGGCTGCACTTTACCTGTATTTACCTGAAAATATCCTGCTTTCCGCCTGACTTTTTCGGTCAAATTACTGCTTTTTTGTGTCGAGCGTACATTGGTTTGTTGAGGCTGGTTATGGCTGTTCTCTCTCGATAGCAAGCAATGGTTTTGTCCGTACAAAACCTTATTTACTAATTTTAAATAAAAACGATGCACCCTTATGAATGGGGAATCCTAGGTGTCATGGCAATCGCGCTCTTGCTAGCTATCGGACGAACGATTCCCTCGCGCGAATCGACATCAGCCGGCTGCTTCGCTTGCAAACGGGAGTTGCGGGAGGAATTGGCCGCCCGTGGCAGCGACTGGTGGCCGCCTATCAACTTCCTGAAATTACACCATCTAAACGCGAGAAGTGGCAAGCCAGCGAGCAAGTCAAAGAATTCGTTGAAGGCGTGATTCTGAGTCTCAGTACCGAATCAATAATCAGGGGGAATCCACCAGGGGGGGTGTTGACGGGGTGACAAGCAGATTGAAAGCAAAGGTGCGTCCAGGTTTTGAGTTGAGTGACCAAGCGAAAAGATACGCTTGCTGTAATTCAATCCAGATGCAGCAACTTGACTATTAATTCAATTTAGATGCAGCAACTTGACTATTAATTCAATTCAGATGCAGCAACTTGACTATTAATTCAATTCAGATGCAGCAACTTGACTATTAATTCAATTTAGATGCAGCAACTTGACTATTAAATCAATTCGGATTTTGTTAAAAACGCTAAAAAATCACTAATTGTTGTGCGCCCTAAAGTCAGGGATTTGCAGTATAAAGTCAGGCGGAAAGCAGTATAAAGTCAGGCAAGTGCAGGTATTTGCAGGGGGTGCACTTTACCTGCATTTACCTGAAAATATCCTGCTTTCCGCCTGACTTTTTAGGTCAAATTACTGCTTTTTTGTGCAGAGACTGCCTTTGCCTGTTGAGGCTGGTTTTGGCTGTCCTCAATCGGTAGCAAGCAATGGTTTTGTGATCACAAACTCTGACTTTTACGTGCAAACAAAAAATAATGCACCTTTATGAATGGGACATCCTAGGTGTCAAGGCGCTTGATTTTTATCCGATCTGAGACTGTGCCGGCTGTTCACATTGCTCCTGTTGTTGTGACAACTTCGTAGCAGCACTGGCATCAATTGCTCCCGTCACACCTGGGTAGCGAGCGATCGGCTTGAGCGACAGCTCGATCGCCCATGACGGAGCTCATAGAATTAAACAGGCGAGCGGCTACCAATCTGGCGCCGTAGCTTCAGCTATTGAGGAGGATTTTGCGGCAATCGACGTGGGCCTTTCTTGCATCGGTCGATATTGTGGCGATCGTCGGCAAGACGCAATTTGAAGAGTTTAAGCAGCTAAAAGGTGATGGGCGATCTCATAAAAACGCATAAAAACGCATATTGCCGAAAGTTTTCCTAGGTCTGCCGCTCTTGGATTTTCCCTTGCTGACCACGGAGACACCAGGAGCTCACGGCTTGTTGGGCAGCCTGATTGCTCCTGGTTGATTTCCTTGTAAATCGATTAGGGAATAAGAAATTACTATTTCTATAAATGGATAGGCGGGGAAATTTGATTTCCTTGACCGGCGTTGCAACGATCACAGACGCTCTCACCCTTAAGACACCGTATTAGGGTCTGCTCTTAACCTGCCTTCATAGCAACAGTTTAGCCGATTGCAAAGCGCGGGCTCGACAACAGCAATTTACGCGACTGTCAAGGCTGACATAACGACTACTTTGTTGCCACTTTTCTCACACTTGCTCAACTTGATTCTTAATTCAACTTAGGTATCGTAACTTGACTATTAAATCAATTCGGATTTTGTTAAAAACGCTAAAAAATTAGCTAATTGTTGCGTCAGCTAAAATCAGGGATTTGCAGTATAAAGTCAGGCGGAAAGCAGTATAAAGTCAGGCAAGTGCAGGTATTTGCAGGGGGTGCACTTTACCTGCATTTACCTGAAAATATCCTGCAAATGCCTGACTTTTTCGGTCAAATTACTGCTTTTTTGTGCAGAGACTGCCTTTGCTTGTTGGGACTGGTTATAGTTGTTCTCTATCGGTAGCAAGCAATGTTTTTCTGATCACAAACCTGACTTTTACGTGCAGAAATAAAAACACTGCACCCTTATGAATGGGGAATCTTAGGTATCAAGGCGCTTGATTTTTACCCGATCTGAGACTGTGCCGATTGCTCACATTGCTCCTGTTGTTGTGGCGGTTTTTGTGGAGGCGATCGACGCCGACAACTGTCACAACAGCCGATGTTGTGGCAGTTGTTGGCGAGGCAGAACTTGCCCGGTTCAAGCGGAGTGCCGCTCGTTGCCCCATTTTTTGATTTCTCCGTGCTGACACGGAATGAACCAGGCGATCGGCTGGATGCGGTAACTTGATCGCCCGCCAGCAGACTTACAGCAGATTCCAGCCAAATAAAGTACACCTTAATCCCAAGCAATTACCAAAATGGTTGACAAACCCTTGCAACCGTACTCCATAAACCTGGAAATTGCTGTATCTGTTCGCGACTCGCACCGTCGATCGAAGCCGCCACCAAAAAAATTAGCTAATTTTTGTGTTCCCTAAAGTTAGGCAAGTGCCGTATAAAATCAGGCATTTGCTGTACAAAAGAGCGTGAGAATGCAGGCTTTTGCAGGGGCTGCACTCTACCTGTATTTACCCGAAAATATCCGGCAAACACCTGAATTTTTCCGTCAACTTGCTGCTTTTTTGTGTCGAGCGTGCAGTGGTTTGTTGAGGCTGGTTAAGGCTGTTCTTTCTCGGTAGCAAGCAATGTTTTTGCGATCGCAAACCTGACTTTTACGTACACAAATAAAAACAATGCACCCTTATGAATGGGGAATCTTAGGTATCAAGGCGCTTAATTTTTACCCAATATTCGACTGTGCCGATTGCTCACATTGCTCCTGCTGTTGTGGCGACTTTTGTGGCAGCACCGGCATCAATTGCCACAACTTTCCCATCGCACTTGGGTAGCGATCGCTCACATTGCTCGCTCTCTTGTTAACCAGCCATCGCTCTCTTGTTAACCAGCCATCACCGTCAGACGTTTAATCGTCCTTCCACTGCGATCGCCTCACTCGCTATAATTTATACACAAAAATTAAATAAACTGAGAGTTGGGTAGGCATCAGTCTCTACTTTGATAAACCCTCTAATAGCCCTCTCCAATTGGGGGGGATAAAATCACCTGACTAGCGGTTGTCAATTACAGTAGTTAACTTGTATCTTGGCAAAAGGTTTTTACTGATTAAAAACTATGAAAACTTTACCGGAAGCCAAACCTAGAGAGCTGCTATCCAACCATATTCACATTCGCCTAACTGACTCTGACTACAATCAAATTAAAGCAAGAGCAGAGCAAGTCAATTTGAGCATGAGCGACTTCATGCGCCGTGCAGCTTTGAGGAGAACCATGCCGCGCCCTCTAGCTGCATTTGACTTGAAAGCCTATCAAGTGTTATGCAAGATTGATGCCCAATTGAGAATTGCCGGAAACAACCTCAATCAGATTGCTAAAGCTTGCAATAGTGCTGTGGCATTGGGAGAACCAGTTGTTGTCAATACAGGACTCTTAGAAAGCGTACACCAACTCATTCGAGAAAACGGGGGTGCAATTAAAACAATAGTTGCAAACCTCGCCCAATCTACAGTACGCTAACTATTAACCAGCCTAGGCTTTACCGCCTGAGCAATCGATTCTGTGCAACTGACGGCTTTTCGGTTATGATCGGCAAACAAATCAAAGGTACAGGCTTTCGGGGCTGTCTAAACTACGTGCTGGGCAAAAAAGACGCCGCTCTAATTGGCGGTACTATGTGCGGACAAACTCCTGAAGAACTGGCTGCTGAATTTGCCATCGCCCGACAACTAAGACCTAACCTGAAAGTAGCAGTTTTTCACGCCACTTTATCTGTCGATAGCACCGAAAAACTAGAAGATTCTGAAGAAAATGACCAACGGTGGCTGGCGATTGCAGCCAACTACATGAAAGCGATGGAATTTGACAACAACCAGTACGCAGTTGTCAAGCACAGCGATACAGAACACGACCACATTCACATCGTCGCCAGTCGCATTTGCCTAGATGGAGGTGTTGTTGACGATAGCTGGGATTATTACAAAAGCCAAGAAACTATTCGCCAACTCGAACGGAACTACAGGCTGGAAACTGTTACACCCAGTTGGGAAACAGACAAGCGAGCTCAGACTACAGGAGAACACAGGTACTTACAAAGCAAGGGAAACAAGAGCGTCAGGGTGCAATTGCAAGACCTAATTGATGAAGTCACCCAAGACAACCCGAGTATGCCAGAATTCGTTGAACGGTTGCAGCAACAAGGCGTAGAGGTGCAAGTCGGATTGACTCGAACTGGAATCGGCTTCAGTAAAGGCATTTCTTACAATTTAGATGGGGTCGCTTTAAGTGGTACTCAGTTGGGTAAAGCCTACACTTTTTGTGGATTACAGAAGCATCGAGGCGTTAGCTATGACAAAGGGCGAGATAACGCCCTAATTGAAGCTTTAATGCAGCCACAACACTTAGCGAACGCCCCCCATGAGGCAGAGGAAAATGAGCTAGAGTCGTCACAATCCGAGTTAGCAGCAACCGCACTTGCTACTCCTGCAACAGCAAATGAGTTAGAGTTGTCACAATTTGAGCTAGAAACAACTACACCTGCAATTCCTGCAACAGCAAATGAGCTAGAGTTACAACTGTCTATCCTGCCTGAAAGGAATGAAACTCAGTGGCAAAAAGTGCGTTCGCATCTAGCAGTCGAGTACAGTTTACCTTTTGAATTGCTTGATTTATTGCACTCTCATTCTTGGCTGTATGCCGGCTCAGAAAAGGCTGTCTTTACAGGACGGACGCTTGAGGGGGAAGCCAGCTTCGCTTTTGTTCTCGATGAAAGAGGCAACTTTACTACAACCGATTGTTTGCCATCAGAAGCTGCTTTCTGGGTAGCCACTACTGGAGAAATTGAGCGAGCTGTGATTGCCTGTAACCCAATCGAAGCCCTTTCAATTTTGCTTATTGAACAGGAAAACTCTACAACAGCACCAGCGACACTTTACCTAGGAATTGAACGAGCTTCACAACTGCCTATACAATTCTTACAAGAACTCGATAGCGTTATTATAGTGCTCGCAGAAAATTCTCAGCTCGCTCGAAATGCAAGCGAGCTGCTACCGAATGCAGAACTTGTCAATCCACAGTCAAGTTGGAATGATATCTGGATACAATTAATTGAGCAAGAACAGCAAAATATTCAACCAAATAACCAACCTTATAAACAGCGCATCCAAGACATCGAACTGGATTAGTTATTGCCACTTAACAATTTGACTTTTATTAAATAAAAGCGCTAGCTAACAAATTTCCTGGTTGCGAGATAAATTACTGGGTAGTTCGGCCATATCAGGGTTTTGATAACGGTGGGTAAACCGTTTGATCCCCCCAATTATTCTTACCAGGCAGGAGTACCAATTACTGATATTGCTGCCACTAATTTTGACAGCTTTGTTAACGTATTTATCAACTATTTAGGCGTAACTATTAAGTAAATTGAGACCGTGCTTGCTCAAATAATTTGTGAGTCAACATGGGTAAAAATAAATTATTTGTACATTTTAGCGTACTCACTAACATTTACGAAAAAACAAATTTATGAGCGCTGTCGCGCCCAAAAATAAAGCATCGAAAAAAAAATGGAACTATCGCAAACCTACACCTATTACTTCAATAATTTAACCTGCGTCCACCAAACAGAAAACGAACTGTACATCATGGGCAGGGAAACAACACTTGTACTGAATTTTCAACAAACAAGCTATCAAACGCTCGACAAAATAATCCACGCTCTGCGACTTGTGAGAGACAAAAAAATCCAAGACCGAAAGTCAATTATTGAACAAGAACTGCTGGCATTAAACTTCCAATTCCCTCTCGAAAGCAGCAACCGTAGCAACAACGACAGCAACAACGACAGCAACAACGACAGCAGCAATGGTAGCAGCAATGGCAGCCACAAAAACTGCGAGCTAAAAATCGACTGGTAATTCAATTATGCCGGAGAGACAAGTTTGTTTCTCCGGCAGCCAATAGCAAACATTAAAACCACATTCAAAAATGGCAAACACAATAGCAGGATATGTATATCTCCTGCACTTTGAGCAGCCGATATGTCCGACTCGTCCGTCTCAACACTATGTCGGCTGGACTAAAGATTTGGACGAAAGGCTTTATCAGCATAAAAAAGGCAGAGGGGCTAAGTTTTGCGGCGCAGCCCGAGAACGCGGAATAAAATTTGTTCTGGCAGAATGCTGGGTTGCAGACAAAAGTGTTGAGAGAACAATCAAGAGGCAAAAGAACCACAAACGTTTCTGCCCTATTTGCACAAATTTGGTAAACTAAGATAATGCAATGTTTGCAACACTGATGCTTGACCGGAACTGTTTTGTCCTACAAATGCGTGTAGGCGTGAACTATCGTTCTGTATCTTTGACCTACTTAATTCTCTCTCAAATCCTGGCTAGCTGGTTTACAGATTACTGCTACCATACCTCACACTTAGTAGTAACCGCCATATTAGTTTAAGCTGATTAAAAATTAGGAGCAGAAAATCCGATGCTCCCCAAGAATAGCCGCAAAAAGTTACCATTATTGGCAGCGTTCTTAATCTCGCAATTTATCCCTTGGTTCTTGAGTGCGATCGCGCTATTTCTCAGTTTATGGGTCATCGTACCAGCACCCACGCTGTTTCTGTACCCTTTGGCGGTGGGAGCACCAGAAATTAGTCCTTGGTTAGTCGGTATCAATGCGATCGCCCGGATGCTGAACCGGCCCAGACGACATCAACGCAAAGTCTACATTATTTTACCGATTTGTAACCTGTTCGCCCTAATTCTGAGCCTGCTTCCCCTGATGCAATTCCCAGAAGCCAATGCAGCAATAGCTACCGAAATGCAAGCAGTTCTAGGAACAAACTATTTAGCAACCGTTCCTCAAGCTCTACGCGCGCAGCTACACCCTCAACCGTTTATCCTAGCAGATGCGTTCCGGGGAATTCCGATTAGAGAGGTTAGGATCGATCGGGCTATTGGATTTGCCAACCCTGACGGAGTTTCACTGCAACTAAACCTTTACCGGCCGATGCAAATTGGCAAATATCCGGCGATAATCACGCTCTACGGGGGAGCTTGGCTCAGAGGCAATCCCGATGCCAATGAGGAATTCAGCCGCTATATGGCAGCCCAAGGCTATTGTGTGGTTGCAATTGCTTACCGCCACGCTCCCAAGTATCGATTTCCTGCTCAGCTTGAGGATGTACAAGCCGCTCTTTCCTATATCAAAACTCATGCTGGTGATTGGTCCATCGATCTCGATCGAATTGCTTTGATGGGAAGGTCTGCAGGTGCCCATTTAGCAATGCTAACTGCTTATGATTCTAGTGTGCTTCCAGTTAGAGCAGTGGTGAACTATTACGGGCCAAACGACCTTATTGGGGGATACAATGACCCACCTTTTCCTGATGCGATCGACGTTCGAGCCGTCTTGCGTGCCTTTCTGGGAGGAACCCCAAACGAACTCAATGAGCTTTACCACCGGGCTTCCCCCATTAATTATATTAAACCCAATCTTCCCCCTTGCCTACTGGTTTATGCAGGTCGCGATCATATCGTTCAGGCTAAGTTTGGGCGATCGCTCTAGGAACGATTGCGAGCCACGGGCGATTCCCTACGGGATAGCTTCGCCGCGCGTACTATTTTGCTCGAAATTCCTTGGGCTGAACACGCCTTTGATGCAGTTTTTAATGGCCCTAGCAATCAACTTGCTTTGTATTATACAGAACCTTTTTTGGCTTTGGCTTTGAAATATTCCGATTACCAAGCAATTAAATAAAAATTGAAACTTTGCTCATTTATGCTTAAATAAATGCGCCTAAAACTGTCTTAATTATTGCCATAAATCTCTTCTGTTTAAAATCTTATAAATTCCAAAAACTACGCCAGAAAGGTTTTGTGGCGCTGCTGAATCAAAGTATTATTTTGCCTATACGTAATTAGGGCTGACTGAATAAAAACAGAAGGCAGACCAGATAAGGGTTTCAATCTTTTTGGGCTCGAACAAGTACAAGTTATAAGATAAGCGAGGTTCAAAACCCTTGGACTTTCACAGGGAAGTCTCTGGGTAAATTTGGGAATTAGGCAACGAACCTACTATTTTTCAAGCTGTCTAGTCTCGTTTATCCACTCTGTACACTTTTTTAGCAAGCCCTAATTATAAGAGTGCTTACCCGTCACGTCAGCGGTGGGCAACTACGGGGTGATTGCCCCTACAAATTTAATACCCAAATTCAGCCACGCCAACCAAAATTTTCCTCCTTGTTGATAGATGGATTAGCCCTCGGGAAATGAGCCGCGTTCGCGGCTAACTCTCAGCCAATTCAAATCCCTTCAAAAATATGGATTTAACTCTCACCTTACAACATTTGTCTGGGATTGCTGTTCCAGAAGCTCAAAAATTAGCAAAACTAGGTCTTCGCACCATTGCAGACCTACTCTACTATTTTCCTAGAGAACATCTCGCCTTCAAACGCACTCGGATTGCTGAGACCAAAACAGGAGATTGCGTAACAATTGCAGGCAAAATTATCAACCACAGTATCTTCGACTGCCGTACTAAACCAGAACTTACATTACAAAAATGGATTGTCTGCGACCAAACCGACAGAATAGTTTGCACTCAATTTTACAACCACAGCTATTACCAATCGCAACTATGGCGTTCCCACCAAGCCGAACTTTACAAACAAGGTGCTATAGCAATTCCATTTGAGATGTAAATATGAATTTCTATGGTAAAATAGGAAAGTTTGATAATAAATGAAAGGGAA
>NZ_JAUBQM010000123.1:0-10397 GCF_036701245.1 Microcoleus sp. Pol14D4 | reverse complement strand
CATCTTAACTTCTACTTAGATCCACCTCCCTCATTATACATGATTTATGATTTACAAATCATTTGCGATCGCTATAGAAGCTAATTCAGCATCAACCTCTTTGAGGTATTTGATAAACTGAGAGCTGCTGTTTTCAGAAAGTTTCTTAATGATTTGACCTGTTTTCAAGTCAGCAGCCAAGACCGGATTATCAGCTTCATCTCTGACTAAACACCTAACATTATTGCGAGATTGGCTAATAAAAGCTGTCCAGTTCCCCACAGGGATTTTAGTTTCTCCAGTTTGGTTATATGCTTCAGAAATCGCATCTTTCAGCAATTGTGAGAGGTGGGCGGGGCTGGCAGCAATGTCTTCGGGTTGAGATGGCGGTTTGTTTTGGGTAGGGGTTGGCGAGACGGATTGCGATCGCTTTTGACAAGTGGTTGGCGATACGGATTGCGATCGCCCTTGACAAGAAGTTGGCGCGACTTCTGCAAGTTCCTCAACTGATTCAATTAGTCGCACAGAGCTAGGGTTGATGTTTAAGATCAGAGCACTGCCTTTAGGCGAGGGTTCAATAGTGGCCTCAAAGGTAGTGCCGATCGGCAATTTAGGTGAATTAGCAGAGAACATAGCTAATTCTTGTCCGTCAAGGAGGACAATAGGGCTGCCGTCGCGCCTCGAACCGCTACCGCTAACAGATCCCACCTCAAAAGTCAATGTTTTCTGCCTCCATTTTGGACTGCTAAAGTCAACATCTTTCAAGTCATTGTACTTCTGCCCAATCAGCTCAGCTCTGTCAAACTGAAAGGTTTGCAATTGCTGGCAAATTTCATCCGTAAACAAATTGAGAACCAATGCTGCTTTAGGTGTTTGGTTTTGGGACTCAAGCCAAGTATAATCAGCAGGAGCTACAATGCGGGAACTCACATCTTTGGTGCGACCAAGACCATCGCGGTAAGTTAAGTCTAAACTGTCGATGTCGTTGGCATTCCCGCCAAACTTCTTCTCAAGAATTCCCACCAGTTTGTCGCTGGGTTCAATAAAGGCAAAATTGACCATTGGCAGGCTTGAATGCAAAGTTGCTTCATATTTAATACCTTTGGTGTCTAACAATTCTTTCCAATGTCCAGCTAAGTCTTTGCCAACTGGCTGTCGCTTCTTATCCCTGACAGTCTTATTGCTGCCGTCGAGTTCAAATTCCTCGAAAGGGACGCTCAGAACGTAAGTATCTTTTGGCATTGCTTCGTGCAGTCGCTCGTACTCAGGTTCAAGGTTGAATTCAATCAGCAGTTGGCGAGAAAGTTCCTTACAAGCTTTGCGAGGAACTTCTAAGTTGGGATTTGCGGTTTCGACGTGCCACATCGCACTAGCAGCTAAAAACCGTTCTTCAGGGTCAGTCCAAGCTTCAGTTACATCGGCTCTTAAGCTCTCGTATAACTTGCTGACGGCTTCTTTAATTGCCTTAGAATCGCCGCCGCACTCCAAGTGAATTTCGCCCATCCTTTCTCGATAGCGTTCCTTAATATCTTGCGCCCACCTGACATAATGTTTCTCCCATTTTTCTCGCTCATCTAAGTCAGAAGGAGACTCGAACAGGTAGCGAAACTCGTCGCGGTGGCGGCTTTTTAGACGAGTCGGTTCCCACTCTGGGTTAACAGCCTCCCTAGCAATGCAATTGATAGCGGTGCCGTCTCCTATAGGTAATGGCACCGTTTTGTAAAGCCTGGGGTCGTCTTTGTAATCAAATAGGTAGCTTGGGTGCTGTTCTGACCACTGCTTAGCCTTGGACAACAAGGTGGGGTGGTGGTCTTCGGTACGAGTAGCACTTTTGGGGCTGTCCACTTCAATTTGCAGGGCATCAAACAGCTTTCCAAGAAGCTGCCGCTTCTGTTGATTGAATAAACTTTCTGGCTGTCCCGGTTGTGCTGCTGACGATTGCACTCTCCCGATTAAGGTAGCCACCCAGCCGATTTTATTTTGGGCGATGGCTACGGCAATTTGCCGCAATTTGGTATACTTGCGATCGCCATTACTATCGGTAGCCTGAGTGTAGTCAACTTTCTCTCGCTTCTCAACTGCATCGTACTCATTCTCTTGATTAGCGTGCCTGGTTTCAGAGGCGATATTCGGCATTCGGGAAGCAGGCGTAATCACTAATTGATCGCCGTCAAAATCGCATTGATGATGCTGCATGGCTTGGTCTGGGCGAATGAAAACGCATCCTTTGTACTGCGTTAACTCAGGATGGCTTTTGTTGTCTACTGTGTAGCGGCGGATGTTATCTTTACTGACAATCGGGTAGCGGGTAACGATAACTTCTGTGCCGTGTCGCAAGTGGGGGGCAACAATTGTACCGGGTTTGAGGCTTTCACAAGGTTGAGCCATTGCTGAACCGTGATGAATTGCTCCCTTAATTGCTAAGTCTTTCCACTTTTTAGCCAGTTGTTCTTGCATGAAATCGACGACTTTGGGAAAGTCGAGGAGTTGACCGAGTTTGTCGTTCCTCAAAATTGAAATTAGCCGGGATTCGTTGCGCTGGGCTTTTTCATCTGTTTCGTCTTCTAATCCGCTGCTGTCTTCGTGAAGGCTAGATTGAAAAGCAGCTTTTTTGTCGTGTTGCTCTACTAAGTATTTGGCAAGTTGCAGCCGGTTATTTTGCAAATCAGCGAGCTTTTGGGCTTCTATTTTGGTCGGTGTGGCTATGTCAGCCCCAATAGCTGCTTCGGAATACCAAATCGAAAATTGCCAGGAATTTTCGTATTCAGTTACTTTGGCGTTGCCTCGATTTCCCAGTATAGCTTTGGGAAATTCGTAGTCGCCACAGGGGATAAGTTCAGCTAATTGCTCTTTAGCAACTCCTTTGATAGAGGAGCGATCCATAATGATATCATAATCCAAGTCGGAGGTTAAATTAGCATCAGGCAACAGCGTTCCTTTGGCAAGAAAGCTAATTTCTGGAGTGTGGTAGTCTTCTTGTCCCCATTCCTGCATCCAGGCAAATCTGAATTGAAAAGGTCGGTTGTAATTCCCTCCTAATTGTTGGGCTAGTGCCGGTGAAATTTTACCGTGACAGTCTCCGGTTTGCCACTTATGAGCTTTCGCTTTTTCACTCTGGTCATCGCTTTGAGAATCAACAATTTTGACTCGCAAGGTTTCGCCGTCAAGGGAGCTATCTAACAATTTGGCTCCAAGGTTGCAACTGCTAACTAGCAGTGAGCCATAGCGACAGGCGTGGTCGGGTTGAGTTTTGAATACGCTCAACAGTTTGGTTGAGAGTTCAATGTCTGCAAAGTAAACATTTTTGCCGGAGCTGAAAGCAACTCTTCGGGTAATACCATCTCCGAAATCGATGTTTTTCAGAGGGTCGAGACTGCTATCATTTGGGTCGGGTTTAACGATGCTTAGGGATGCTAATTCTTCAGGTTCAAAAAGCAGTTCAAGCAGGGAGTTACGCAGCACTTCTGATTCAGCTTGGTACCGCCCCTTTGCTTTACCGTTAGTCAAGGACATATCAAAGACTGGGATTTTTAGTCCTTCCCCAGCTACCCATTCTGTGGAGCGATGTTCTGGGGTAAGTTTTCTTCTGCTCATTGATTAGCTCCTGAATCCTAGTTTTTACATTTTTAGGACTTACGCACAGTAATAGTCCAGATTTTGACAAGGTTGTTCCTTCACAAATTCCTGCTACTGAGTGATATTCACCCCCTCCAATTGGAGGGGTTTATCAGAAAAAAGTAGCGTGTTACAATCAGAATGACAATCCCACTGTGGAGAAAAAAAGTGAAAGTAGTTCGCACAACTACGGCTATGAAAAGCCAACGGGATTATTTCTCCGATAGCGATAGCGATGCACTTGCTCGCGTTGCTTTTGGAGAAGGTGAAAACAGCCAGCAATTCGGAGGGTTGAACCTCGATGCTAACGGGGTTATTAAAGGTACAGCGTCAAACTTTTTCAACGTCACCGAAGAACAAGTTGAAGACCCTCAATACTGGATTGATTTGTAAGAGATACCGACCCCAATTAAGTTGTCGCTCTTACAAAACAAGCGTTTTCTACTCGAATTCTGGAATTTTTAATTCGGAGGTGTCTAATTCGGAGATGTTTAACAATTCAGGTGTCAGACCGAGGTATTCGTGACACCTGAAAAGATGGCTAACGCCGTTTTTTGGGCTGCGTTTTATCCGAAGAACGACTTTCAAGCGTCTGGTTGGCTTGAAGAGAGTGCAAATTGTTACCTGGAAGCAAGCTGTAGACCACTTTGCGCTTGCGGAAAACCCTAGTACCATCTACAGGCATTCCTTTTTTCCAAGCGTCGGCAATCGCCTTTTTGTCGGCAGAAATTACGGTTTTGGTTTCGACTCGGCGATAGGGTTTTGGCAGTTGAGATGGGTCAATCAAAACTTCACAGGTAGGCGGATTTTCCTTGACAGCAATGCGGCGGTGTTTGCCAACAATTTCGGAAGTTAACACGCCGCACTCATTGAAGTAGAGAACGGTTTTGTCTAACCGCTCTCTCCACCCCTGGAGTTTGTTGAGAGCTCTTGAATGCAGTTCTATCAAATACTGCATCCGGGCTGTAATTCCTGCAAGTTCGGCATCAATTTGGTCGGCTAAGTCGGCATGGGCATCAACAGCGAGTTCCTGGGTTTCTTGGGTTTGCCAAAGGGATTGCAGCAGTTGGTCGATTTCTTCTGAGCTTTCTGCTGACTCTAGTTGATGCCAAAGTTGAGCCGCAGTTATTGAACTTTGAGCAAGCGTTGCTGTGGCTAAATTCATGCTTAGTATCCTCCGTTGATGCAGGTGTGATAATAATCGCGGCGTTCTTCGAGTTGAGTAAGCGCAGCCATTGTTGCCTCGTCGGATTTAAGAGAGATTTGTTTGTCCTTTTGAATCTTGCTACCTGGTTGAGAATGAGTTAAATTTTGTGAGTTTGACTGGGTAATTTTTGGCATACAATTCAAAAAACTTTCTTAAAAATAGCGCGACCGCGCTCTTAAAAAAAGGAGTATTTAAAGTTATGAATTATCCTATAGTTTTGTACCCAAAAGTGGTAATGCAGTTCTGCCATCAATATCCTCTGCCAGAGGCAACTTCTAGTTGTGCCACCTCATCCCAACTTCAAGAAACTCAACAATTCGGGAAACCTGTTGTTTTGCTGACTCCGCCTCAACCACCCGTAGTGTTACCTGTCAGGTTGCTGTGGTTAATTTGGGTGTTTTGGCTCTATGGTGCGATCGTACTTCCGCTGTTAGCTATTTCTTGGGGTTGGCTGTGGTGGGAAATGCTGTTGGTAGTAGCTGCTTATTCATGTTTAATTGCGGCTGCTTATAGTTATGTGTTTGGTTGCCGTCAAAAGCTGGTATCCAGGTATAAACAGCAAGTTCTTGAGTACAACCAACAAAATATATTATCCCATCAACATTTATCATCGAATAAACAGCAAGAATTTTCTAGTTTTAAGGTGGAAAAAGAAGGGTTGCAGACAGGTTTAAAAAGCGCAAAACTTGAGTTAGATTCCAGAAATCGATTGCTCAAGGATTTGATGTCACTTCGCGTTAGTCCTAATGGCACATCTCAAGCTCGGCAAGGAGTGAGTGAACAACGCTTTTTGCAATACTTACAGCAATATTTCGAGGAAGTTGTCCAAGCAGCAGAGTTTAAAATTCCGTTATCTCAGAGGAGCTATTCAGCAGATTTTACTGTAATTCACACTCCATCTGGACTCGGAATTGATGTCGAGATTGATGAACCTTATGCTGGCAAATCTAAGAAGCCCACTCACTGCTGCGATGCTGACAGCGATATGCGCCGCAATCAATTATTCTTAGAGTGGAATTGGATTGTGGTTAGGTTTACTGAAAAGCAGGTGGTTCAGGCTCCTTTGAGCTGTTGCAAGTTCTTGGCGATTGCGATCGCCTTTGTAACGGGCGATCGCTCTTATTTAAAGCAACTGGAAACTGAACCCGATTTGCTGAGCGTCAAACCTTGGACAACTAGAGAGGCAAGGGTTATGGCTAAAAGCAACTATCGCCTTACTTATTTACCTGGATTTGGCGTCGGTTCTGCTTGCAATCGGGTTTCAAAGTTTTGATGCGAGCGCACGCAATATCCGATTTATTGACTGCAATAAATGTTTATAATTAATACAAAGGAGATAAAATAGATATGCTGTCATTTGAATCGGGGTTCATTGAAAGTCAACAGCTCAACCAAAGACTTCTGCCAACAATTCGTTTACTTGGAGAGTACAAGGGAAAGCAGGAGTTATTCAAACAACAAGCCCCACAAGTTTTAGGCACTTTGCGCCAAGCTGCGGTTATTCAGAGTACCGAATCTTCTAAGTAAGGATTCAGGTCTCAAATCTAGGAAGCAGCGACGGGCGAGACGGATAATCATTAGAGTCAGCCAGTAGTGCTTGTGCAAAAAAATCAATCACTGACCTGCCTTGACGGCGACAAGTTTGCACCACCGTTAACAAATTAGCAGTGTCTTTAAACCTCTGCATCGAGCGAGAGCCACCACTAATTTTACGTTTTGTGACAGCCAAACGCAGCGCTCGCTCCGCCAGATTATTATCAGGAGGAACCTCCGGGTGTTCAAGAAAGTACCACCATTGAGAGGCTTTATCTTGCAAAGAGCGTAAAAGCTTGCCTGCTGTGCCTCCGGCTTTCCCAATCCACTGATTGAGAGTCAATAGGAGCTTGAATTTGAATTGATTGACCCAATCGTTGTAACTGACCTCATCCCCCGTCTCTTGCCACAGATGATAATTTTTGAAGGCTTCATCAATCAAATTAACAAACGCTTCGCCAATAGCTTGGTTATGTTGACCTGGAAGTTTAATTAGTTTCTTGAAGTGACGGCGCAGATGAGCCAAACATTTCTGTTGGTCAGTAACTCCATAGCCATTGTAAACACTAAAATCATCGCTGCTGAGTACCCCTGTATACTCAGTCCCCAAAATGCCTTCTAACTCGGCGCGAGAGCGTGTATCTGCTGCCTGAAACAAACAGAACTGAGGATGAGCAATCACCCACAACCATTCTTTTAACCCTTTCACTGGCCAAGGGGTTTCATCCACATGGACGTTTGGCTGCACCTGTTGTACCCAGTCACTCAATTGCCAGATACTCGGTTCAATTGCTTTTTCAACTCGCGCATTGGTAGTTACCAAGGTACCAACTCCAATGTCGATTTGCCCGAGTTCCCACAACATTTCTTGCTGTTTTTCATAGGGCAGATGTCCATAATTACCCATCCACCCCAAAAATGCTTGCAGTCTTACACCCAAGTCTTGCCCTGGTATCATTTCTGCTGACCAAGGAGCAGTTTCAATTGAACCACAATGTTGACATTCAAGAGTGTGGCGTTGATACTCCACGATCTCAATGGGACGGAGAACCAATTGCGCCACTTGCTGAAATTCAATTTTGACTGGCTGGTCTAAAAACGCCATCTGACGGCAACAGGCACACATTTGGGGGCGCAAAATTTCAAAACGGTCTACCCGACCAAATCCTTTACGAGTCTTTCCTGTATGTCCTGGTTGTCCACCCAGGGTAAGAGCATCTCAATCATGCTTGACAAAAGCACTTGAGAATTTGCATCATATAGTCATTGTTCATCGCAGCCCGTTTGATTTTTTGTCGCAGGCTACGCTGGAGAGTGGTTTCTTGGTTGACCGCATTAAGGGCAATCCGTCTTACCAGAGCGAAGTTCTGAGGACTGTTTAACGAGCGAATCCGAGATTTATCTTCATTAAAAGTCACATCTAAACTCCAATGCACTTGGTTTTCAATGCCCCAGTGTTGGCGAATAGCACGACCATTGAGCTGGGCATCTACTGGCAAAGAACTTAGGTAAAACTGCACCTCACGAGTGGTTTGGTTCCACAGATGACGAACTCTTTCGACGAGCACAATAGTGCGTAATCCTGCCCATTGTTCTTGCTTGTAAAGTCCTCCTAATTGGGCAACTGATACCGCCCAGACTTTTCGAGTTTCGACGCGATGATGACCCTTTTCGGTTCGGGAATCATAACTCATTTCAATCCCCATGAATTCCTGAGTTTTTGCCGCCTCAAACCAGTCTTTAACTTGATTGTAAAGAGTGGGATGATTGCTTTTTAGTGCCACGACATAATCGGCTTTTTTCTGACGAATCAGTCGGACTATTTCTGTTTGAGTCCCCATCGCATCAATGGTGATAATCGCCCCGGCAATGTCGAGTAGTTCTAGTAGGGCTGGAATTGCTGTGATTTCATTGGAATGGTCTTCTACTTTGACTTGCCCGAGTACCAAACGTTGTTGGCTCGCCCAAGCTGTCACTAAATGTAAGTTTTTTAAACCTTTCTCTCGATCGTAAGAACCCCGCAAACTTTTGCCATCTATGGGAATAATTTCTTGCAAGACTGAACCCATAATTTGTTGCAACCATTGCGATAACTTCTGCTCTAAAACTTTCGGATCTAGTTTTTCAAAGACCCGGCGAAATGTATCATCGCTGGGGATGCCATTGGGTAACTCTAAAAATTCTTCACGCCCACTGTTGCTTGCTGAGTCCATAATTTTCGATGTCTTCCCACCCCTGGGCACCGCCAATCGTAGCTAAGATAGTAATTACAAGAATGTCTTTGAGTAAGTGTTGTTTGGTTCGGTCTACTCTTGGGTCTGGTAGATCGTCAAAATAAGTTGATAAGCTTATTTGTAAGTCTTGTATGGAGATGGGTTGAGGCCGCTCGAGCGTCGGCGATGATTTGGGCTCATTCACAACACGATCGAATCCTTTCTCCATTGTTTTTTCCTCACCCTTCGTGACTGATATGAAGCAGTATTATAGGACGCATTTGACATCTTTAAGGGTGCGGGTCGAGCGCCTGTTGTGACTCGAGCGCCCATTGTGACTTGAGGGCCCGCTACGACCCTCACTTACACGGCTCGGGCGAGCGTCACAATATCTTCAATGGATTCTCAAGAACCGCTATTGACTGGATACTCCTTCATATCTTGCCCTTAAAGTCAAGTACAATTTATACCAAATTAGATGAGCTTACCCTGGTTGTCCACCTGGTTTTCGTTTTGGACTATCCGATTGGTGTTCAATCTCAGGCTTTTTCTTTTCTGGTTTTTTTAGGAGGTCAGTTGATGGTGGCTTTGATGAACTTTTGCTATCGAGGTCAGAACTAACATGAAGCCTTTCTATTTCTTGTTTCAATTCCTTGATTGTTGTCTGCAACTCTCTGATAACGATCGCCTGCTCAATGATTATTTTCACCAGTTCTTCCTTGGGCAACTGGCAAAGGCTTTCTGGGTCTAGCTGTTGAGGCAGGTTCATCATAATTGCGATCTTCCACCTCAGCCGTCCCCTTTGTCAATACCCTACACCTGAATCCTTACTCTTCTAACCGCATTGAAGGCATTACTGTGCCACTAGAAGGGATTAAGAAATTAGTAACTGAAAAAACAACGCCACGCGATCGTTCAGAACAAGAAATTGCGGGTTATCGGGACGTGCTAACTACAATTCACACCAGTTATACCCACATTCCTTTTAGTACAGGTGTCATTTTACAACTGCACCGTGACCTTTACCAATTTGCTGTTAATACAGGGGGGCGCTGGAAAACAGTGGATAATGAAATTAGCGCTACTTATCCTGACGGGACTAAAGTGGTGAGGTTTCAACCTACTCCCGCTTATGCTACTCCTGTGGCAATGGAACGCCTGCAAGAACGGTTTAATCGCCTCTGGGAATCGGGCGAGATAGAACCTTTATTGCTGATTCCAACCTATATTTTGGATTTCTTGTGCATTCATCCATTTTTAGATGGAAACGGACGGATGGCAAGGTTGCTGACTTTGTTGCTGCTATACAAAGCTGGTTATGATGTGGGGCGATTTATTAGTTTAGAACGGATTGTGGAGAGAACTAAAGAAAGCTATTACGATACGCTTTACCAATCTTTGCAGGGATGGCATGAAGGGCAGCATAACTTATTACCTTGGTGGGAGTATTTCTTGGGAGTCATGCTGCTATCAGCTTATCGGGAGTTTGAGCAGCGGGTGGGATATGTTACTTCTGCAAAAGGAACTAAAACGGCGATCGTATTGGATGCGATTAACAATTTGCCTCAAGAATTCTCGATTAGGGAATTGCAGGAACGGTGTCCAACAGTGGGAATTGATTTGATTCGCCGTTTATTGCGCCGGGAGAGAGATGCTGGGCGTTTGCAATGTCGGGGGCGAGGGGTAGATGCTCGCTGGCAAAAGCAGTAGCTACAGAACTTATGCACAAGCAACTGCGTGTTGAGTAGAATCATAAAACTCAACACTCAGTTGGTAACTGCTCAATAACCGCTGGTTGGAGTATCTGAGCTAAGTAGTCCCAGAACGCGAGCCAATAAACTTATTTCTCT
>NZ_JAUBQM010000122.1:0-10493 GCF_036701245.1 Microcoleus sp. Pol14D4 | reverse complement strand
TTTTAGGTCAGGGAGTTTTTTCATTCCTCTATCTAATGTCTATCTCGTTCTCTTGTCAAGGGGGTTGAGCAATTACAGTTGTTATATGATGTCGGACCGATCGACCCGACATCATACAGCGTATCCGCCTCTTCCTTACTGTGCCAAACTCTTGGTTTAAGTAGTTGAAAATTTACCTAGATCTGAATTTAAGAAAAAACCGCTAAAATCAACTAAAACAAAACCAGAAATTTTTGCTATATAAGAATTTGTGCCATTATTTTTAGATAAATTAGTACAGTAAGTAAAGAAGAGCCAGTATGATGTACAGTGCGCGCCTTACCACTACAGATGGTGTCAAAATAGATTCCTTGCGTCCAAGACTGTATCCGTTGTACCCCAGAATTCAAAACATCTGTGGCTTGACAACGTAAAACTCGTGTAATATACTGTAATTGATTGTAGTCTATCAATTCTTACTGCCATGAAGCTAACTGCTGGTTGCTAACCCATCCCGATCGATTTCCAACGCTCTGTGCTTTAAACACTACAAAAGCCAGAGATTTGAATTGGGTAGCGACCTCTCGATCGTACTGCGATCGAGCGTCCAGCACTACGAGGACGGCTCAGCAAACCAAGATGGAGCAGAAATATGCAAAAGAAAGCAATTCTCAACGCAGCTAATTTGACCTGCGAAGTCGCACCCACACGGACTTTGTTCGCAGATATCACTGTTGCGATTCATGAAGGCTCGCGCATTGGCTTAGTCGGTCGCAACGGCAGCGGTAAATCGACCTTGCTCAAGCTACTTGCCGGACAACTAATCCCGCAGATTGGCACAGTCGCGAGGACAGGTAGTGTTTACTATCTGCCTCAAGTCAGTACCCTGAATCTGTCTGCATCGAATGAATTGGTACTGGACTGGATCGCTTCTCATTCGGATGAATGGTGGACGGTGACGACGTTGCTAGAGGAGAAGTTTGCCTCGGAAGTCTCGCTATCTCAGGCTCTGGGCACAGTGAGCGGTGGAGAACTGACGAAACTTTGCTTGGCGATCGCTCTATCGAAGCAGCCTGATATTCTGTTGTTAGATGAGCCAACAAATCATTTAGACCTGTTAACCCTGGAACAGTTGCAGACAGCACTGCAAGAATTTTCTGGTGCTTTCGTTATTGTCTCGCACAAGCCGTTTTTTCTCGATCGCACCGTCGATACAATTTGGGAATTAACGCCAGCGGAGTTAAAGGTTTACGGTGGCAACTACTCCTTCTATCGATCGCAAAAAGAAATCGAACATCAAGCCGCATTACGCGCCCGCGAAGTAGCGCGAAAAGAACTAAAGCGAGCGAAAACATCAGCATCTCACGAACAAGAACGAGCCGCCAAATCTCGCCGCCTAGGTCGCAAACGTGCCGACAGCATTCCGAGTGGTGCGTGGAAGCGACAAGCTGAAGTAATGGCAGGAAGTGCTAAGAAAAAACACGAACTCGCCGTAGAAAAAGCAACTAATCAAGTTGCCGCGACCAAAATCAGAACGACGAAAACAACCAGAGTTAAATTAGAAGAATGCAGTCAAAAAAATAAAAATTTAATCGATATCCAAGGTGCTGACTTGAGATTAGGAGAGCGCCGATTAATCAAAAACATTCAGCTTCATGTATCGTCAGGCTCGCGCATTGCTATTGCTGGAAAGAACGGCTCGGGAAAATCCTGTTTAGCTCAAGCCCTTTTAGGAAGGGAGCGAACTCCAGCAATTTTAGAAGCAGGTGAAATTGCCATAAAATCTGCCATAAAAGGGGTATATCTCGATCAAAGCTATGAAATGGTCGATCGCTCTCTGACAGTCCTAGAAAATATGCAAATGGCAAACCCAAACTTAGACTATGAATTGCTGCGACAGCAATTAGGAAATTTTCTATTTTTCAATGATGAGGTGAACAAGCCTGCATCTGCCTTAAGCGGCGGTGAGTTAGCGAGATTAGGGCTGGCTGCGATCGGCATTTCTCAAATTGATTGGCTCATTTTAGATGAACCAACAAATAATTTGGATTTGGAAACAGTGAATCAGATTGTTGATGGAGTCAACGAGTTTCAGAGCGCCCTCTGGGTGATTTCCCACGACCTCGACTTTCTGAGCCGCATTGGAATCACACAAGCCTACCAACTCCACAACGGCAAACTTCAGCCGCTGATCCATCAACCGCATGAGTTGGAACGTTATCATCAGGAATTACTTGAGATGCAAATGTCTTAATTCAGAAGCTCAGTGGTGCAGCCTACATCAGCAGGAGTAGCCAAAGCTCCTATTTTGGGAAGAAGACAATTTCTAGTTTCTGGGCAATACTGGATCAAACACAGCTCAACATTTGAGGAAACGCTGATGAGATTATTGCGAACAATCGCCGCTCTATCGGCGGCCTTGACCCCACTGATGGCTGAAGCTGCCTTTAGCCGTCCCATGCCGGGAACAGCCGATTTTCCCAGAGCCTCAAACCCCGATGTAAATGTGCCGGTTTGCTTCATCGAAACCCGAGGCGGCACAACTTTTGATTTAGTCAGCTTGTGCGGCAGCAATGCTGCTCCCCAAAACACTGCTCCGGTTGCGGGCAACCCCGCCAATGCTCCTGCAAATAACCCCAATGGGGCTGCTCCGGCTGCTGCCCCGAACCCCAACGCTATCACCAGAGATGGTGTCGGCACGCCGATAACTACTCCAACAGGCACGGCAAATCCCAACAATCCCAATAATGCCAATCCGGGAACTTCGCCGAGTACCAATCCCAATAATGCCAATCCGGGAACTGCGCCGAATACCAATCCGAATCCGGGAACTACGCCGAATACCAATCCGAATAATCTCAATCCGGGAAGTTCGCCCTATATCACTCCCAATAATGCCAATCCGGGAACAGCGCCGAATACTAATCCGAATAATCTCAATCCGGGAAGTTCGCCGAGTACCAATCCAAATAATAGTGCGTCTCCCACGGGTGGAACTGCTGGCGATAGCAACAGCGATTTAGTCCCCAATCCCAATCTCAATCTTCCGAGAGTGCCGCCGAGTTCCTTTAGCCCCGGAGGTGTGGCACCGACTAGAGATGCGATTGATGGCCCCCGCCAGTAATCGGGGAAGTGTCAGAACTTTCATCACAGAAACCGGGTTTCTCTGAAACCGTCTCTTTTTTAGGGATTGTTCGCCCGCGAGAAAGCCGGAATATTTATTTGCCTGCGTAATATTGATGTCAGGTGCGATCGGCATATTTTGTAGCAGAGTAGCGAAATAAAAGTTAAGCTAAGAACTTGTAGACGCTATCGGCCAAGGACTCTTTTAAAACTGGACAACCAGGTAGAAGCAGTGAGAAATAGCCAGCTTTAATCCGTAACAGGATTAGTTATCAGCACAGGTTAAAATTATTCCCAGGCGGGTGCTTGCCAGCTCCAAGTTCTCAAGCTAAACCATTCAACAGGCATATTTTTGTTAAGCCAGTGTGGTTTGGAAAGTACCGGCTGATAACATTAGCTAGACAAAATTAACCCGATTATTCGGAGGCTCTTCATGAGCAAAATATTTGTTTTAATAAATTGGAACAAAATTGCTCTAGACCCGATCGCACTTGAGGAGGACATCTAGTGTCAAACTTAGTTCAACGCTTAGAAATAACCGCTCATCCGCAACTTGAAAAATCCCTCGGCTATCGAGGAGATAGTCGCTGGGTAGCTTGGCGCTGGGAACCCGATATCGACCAACTTATTTCCAGCGACGGCAAAACAGTCGGCACTGGCAATAATATGGCTTGGCTGGTGTTTTTGCAGCACGATTTAGTCGATCCTGCGGTACAAGAGTACAACCTCGGCGAGGGCGATCGCTACTGGCTGCTTTTAGACACCGAAACTAGAAATCTCTACGTCGGCGAAGGGAAAACTGTTCAAAGTCTGCTCGAACAGCCGGAAAGTTTAGGTTTATTGGCCTGTCTCGATGGCGGGAATGCCGATCGACAAACTGGTGAAACTTGGCAGCAAACCCTATCTCAACTAACAGCCAAACCAGTTGTCCGCCACCTCACAAATGCCCTTCCTTTCGGTATCGCGGCCGCTTTGATAGGTGCTTTAGGCATCGGAACCGGATTGTGGGTTGTGCCGGCGGTGCAGCAGAAAATAGCCGAAAAAGCTGCTTTTATTTCCCCAATTAGTTCTGGCGCCAACTGCGGGCTTGGCGGTTCCGACGATTTTTCAGGTTATATCGGTTCCTCAAGCGGAAACAAAGAACTTCATTTAATAGGCGTTTACGAAGCCAATGCGGATCACAAGAACCGAGATTTATCACAAAGTGCGATCGAAGTCAAAGTAGAACGCCGCAACAAGCCAATAATTCTCGCACTTTCAGCCTACGAACCAGTGCAATGGAACATTAGCGCAGAACCGGGCGCAGTTATCGAAAAAATCATCGTTAACGGATACCACAACCAAACTGTTTCAGGAGTTTCTGGAATTCCAATTGAAGAGCACAGCTACGAAGAAACCGGAGACAATCTCGGCGACTTTATCTACAACTGGGGTGCTACCCCTGAAAGTAGCAATACTTCTTCCCTCGTGACTAAATTGGAACAGAAAAACGGCACCAGTTTAACTTCCTTTCAAGGATGCTACAGAGGTAAGAACTTTAGTATTAATTGAGAGCAGCGAGAAACCGCGACAAGTTATACAATTTCCGATTTTCGATAGGGAATAACTGATTAGATATGGATTTGGAATTTGTTACAGTTCCATGCTTTTTTTTACTTGTGTTAAAACCTATCCCCCTAAAATCACAAAACCCGCGCCGGCGGGTTTTTTATTGAGAGTTAAACTTATTGGCACCTCTATGGTATGATATCCGGTGGCGCGATCGCCAATTCTCAATTCTAACAATACTAATATATTTGCTATGAAATACTGGTACGAAACGCTCGCAGTAGCACAGCGGATTTTAATTGAATTGGGGAGGCGGCGACGCAGCTTAGTATTGTGGAGTATTTTTCCAGTTTCTATCTTGCTAATTAACGGTTTAATTTTAAAAGAACGCGCTAATCTCACCACAGCAAAAGCCTTTGAAGTTGCTGCACCTGCAAGCTTAGTAGGAGCAGCTTTATTTTTTAGCTGTCTCGGTGGTAGCGTAGCAACAGTAGTAGCAGAGCGAGAACAGCATACCCTCAAACGCTTGTTTATTTCCCCGCTGAGCGGCACTTCCTACTTTTTAGGAATTTTTCTTGCTCATAGTTGCATCGGCATCGGTCAGGTAATTTTAGTATACACGATCGCCTCTTTTTTAGGAGCCAAATTCCAAGGCTCTCTTCTGCTAGGATGTGCAATTATTCTGCTCAGTATTGTATCTTATGTAGGTGTAGGCTTTATTCTCGGCACCCAGTTTGCGAGGCGCACTGAAGATGTCAACTCGCTAGTAGCTGCTTTCGGCGTTCCTTTGTTGATTTTAGGAGGCGCATTTTTGCCAACTTCCCTGTTTCCCAAAAGTCTGCTGGAACTCGCCCAGTACAATCCAGTTTATCACATGAACGAAGCGCTGATGGGCGTGTGGGCTGACGGCAAAGATTTGGCTGATATTGCAGAACACTTTTGGTATTTATTCATATTTTCTATTGCCATGATTGCAGGTGGATGGCTTTCTTACCGCAGGATGCTGAGAGTAGAAAAAAGACTTTAAAACTATCTCATTATGTCGTAATTATTCATCTCTCTCTTCTCTGACTCTGCGCCCTCTGCGCTCTCTGCGGTTTAATCGTTCAGAAACAACCGTAAATATATAAAATAATACGGAGAATTAAAGCAGTGCTGCAAATTGAAAAGCTAAATAAGTCCTATGGCGAGCGTTCAGTGCTTAAAGATTTAACACTGCACATCCAAGCTGGAGAAATTTACGGTTTACTAGGACCAAACGGGGCGGGCAAAACTACAACTATTAATATTTTATGTAATTTGCTAAATGCAGACAGCGGCCAGGTTTCCATCAATGGCGAACCTGTTTCCGAAGCTACTAAATTATTAATAGGTGTAGCTCCCCAAGAAAATTTGCTTTACAAAAGCCTTAGCTGCGAAGAAAACCTCAATTTTTTTGCTCAAATTTACGGCTTAGAGCGCAAGCAGCGGCGCTATCAAGTAAGACACTGTTTGAAAGCAGTAAATTTGACAGATAGAGCTACAAGTCCCGTGGAAACTTTGAGCGGAGGAATGCAGCGCCGTTTGAATATTGCGGTGGCTTTGGTACACCAACCTAAATTAGTAATTTTAGACGAACCGACAACGGGTTTAGATATTGAGGCACGCTATGAAATTTGGGAGTTAATTCAGCGATTGCAATCGGAAGGAATTACAATTTTGCTGACAACTCACTTGTTGGATGAAGCTGAGCGTCTTTGTCAGAGAATCGGGATTCTGAAAAATGGCAGTATTGTAGCTGAAGGTAGTTTAGAAGAGTTGCAAAAACTGATTCCAGCTCAAGAAATTATCGTGGTAAAAACCGACGAAGAAGCTGAAGTCATCGCTCGCGCTAAACAATACAGTTTTATCCCCCGCCGCTACGGTAGCGATTTAGCTTTTTGGCTGCCGGAACGTTTAGAATTAAAAGAGATTATTTTGCTGTTCGACGGGATTTCTATTGATTCAATCGCTCGGTATCCGGTGCGATTAGAACATATTTATGTCGAAGTCACCAAACAAACTGCATCTTAATCTGCGTTCATCCGCGTACATCCGCCACCATCTACAGTTAAAGTTCCAAAGTAATTAACTGAGCAATTTCTTCAGTCTGAAAGCCCAACGCCATCGGCTTTTGCACTGCCGGAATCACCTGCACATCATAGAGTTCCGTGACAATCCCTTCAAACCGCAACCAGTGAACGATCGCTCCAGTAGTCAAATCGATCGCCGTCATACCACAGCGAGGCTCAGCATCCTTTGCTACCCACAACTCATCCAATTCTAAACCGCTAAAAGAATTGTCCCCTCCCCGATGTTTCGAGAGTCCAACAATTGCCCAATTTTGCCAAAATGCCAGTCCCCGCACACCCGCACATGGGAGCATCCCGGTTTTGTAAATGGTTAAAAGTATGATAAGAGCCAAAATTTTTCGCCCTCCGCTATATGAGAGAACGCAAAAGTTATCGCCCGCACGCTAACCGAACTGGCGAGAGAGGAGTATCTAAAGTATGGGAGTTGGGAAGGAAAATAAAAAAGAGGTGTCTATATTCTAGATTAATTCATTCAAGTAAGCACACCTAAGTTTGAGCATCTGATTAATATTTTTACGACCCCACTGAGCGCCGGAAATTTTCAGTCTTCTATCAATCTGTTTCACTAATGATTCCACCGCTCCCCACCCAATAGCACAAATATTTTGGCCGGACAAGAGTTGATAGTTAACAATTCGATTCCGATGTTTTGTGAGATATTTACAAAAGTTGGTAGTCTGACGACTACTGCACAACTCAAACAACTTAATGGTTTCATCACGTGCGACCTTGCCATAACAATTCTTTGGCTCTAGACAGCCGTTTCCTAGACCCTGCTACTTTGTACAGATTTTCGACTTTATGATATCAGTCTAATATTTCTAGGCGATTGCCATCCGGATTGAATTTACCGATGATATTCCAAATTGCGTCATGTCCATCACCCAAACAAGTCACTAGGGAATTTAACGGCTGACGATTGACATAATCAATTAATACTTCATTTTTCAGAAAATATGCAGCATAAAAGCTGCCATGAAGACTAACTGCTTTATAATCGAGCCGCCGTGAGAACCTTCCCCTTTTGGTCCTCTAACACGCACTTTCCCTCCATCCACACTGGTTTCTGTAATGGGGGCGAATGCTACTGGTTCAACCCATTCCTGGTTTTCTACCAATCTCTGTAAACTGGTATGACCTATCTTGACTCCCGTCTGTACTTCAATTTCTTGAGATGCCTTGGAATAGGATAACAGAGCCACTTGTCGCAGACAGCATTTCTCAAGAAAAGGGGGCAAGGGAGTCGATTTTTTGAGATTTAATTTTTCTGCTTGTTTTTCGGTAATTTTTGGTAGTACCCTGAAGGAAAGGATCAAGATGATAAAACAAAACCGAATTCAAAAAAAAGTAGGTATCTAGAGTTGTAAACTAGCATTATAATGATGTACAAAACTCCAAATTGCAGCCATATGATTTTCCAATTTCTAAGAGTTGGATAAGCTTTTTCTCACCAATCGAGATACTCGTTGTCGAAGGGTGCAGTTAAATCGCTCGATATAGCTGGTACAACCACTATCTTTGTCTACACTATAATGACGTTTACTGGGAAATACTGAATCATAAGCACTCCAATGGTCAGTATAAATTACAGCACATTGACGGTAAACAGGTGGCATGGAATTCCATAAGGCAAGAGCTGATACTGCGCTACGATCTCCAATATGTACACCAACAATTTCCCTAGTCTGGGCATCCAATGCCAGCCAAACCCACTGCTGATTGCCTTTATTGTCAACAAACGACCATAACTCATCCATCTGAACATTCAGGCGCTTTTTTGGCTTGGAACTCACCTCCACTTGCTTCTTAACAACAACAGCTCGGGCATTTACGTACCGCCGCACTGTATCTTCTGACACTTGTAATACCCGAGCAATTCCGGCTTGAGAAATACGTTCAAGTAGCATCCGCTGGATTAAATCCTGTTGTTCTTTCGTAATAGCTTGCCACGCCGGATTTAGAACAAACTGACGACTACATTCTCGACATTTGTAGTTTTGTTTACCATGCCGAGTCTGACCGTTACGACTAACTTCTTCGGAGCCACAATTGGGGCAAGAATTAATTTCTACTGTCATATCACCAAAGGCAAACACTCTCTCTAATAGTAGCTTAATTTTACTCCATCCTTTCCTTCAGGGCACTACCCCCTCTCGTTCTAGGTACAAAGACAATCAAGCTTTTAAAACAATAGTCCGGACAGTTTTTATATGGCCCAATGGCTTATTCTGTAGGACTTCGCAGCCACTGTGGATAATTAAATCAATGTCAGCTCCACCCCTGACTTACATTTAATTCGACTTTTTTACGATCCTTGCCCCGCGTAAGCTTGTAGTATCGTTCCAAAAACTGTCCGGAGTATTGTTAAACAAGCATCAGCAAATTCCTTCGCAACTTCTTTCAACTTTACTTTGTCCGTAGCAATTGGCTTGTGAAGTTTAGAATCCAGCAGAAATGCGCCGCTGTAAATGCTGGCGCCCATTTCAAAAAAGTTGGCTGCAAAATTTGCGGGCGGTTGAAAACATAGGTAGACGGGTTATTTGTTTATCCCCTTACTGTCTTGATTTTAACCCTATTAAAATGCGGTGGTCGCAGCTTAAATCTTTTTGGCGGATGTTCTCTCTCCATACCCCAGACAGGATCGATCGGCTCGCAGCAGTTGTCCTTAAGTTGATGAATCCTAAGCCTTTAAGATATTGGTTCACTGCTGCTACCGTACCTCACAGCATCGGCAAGTGCTGTAAATTCCGTGCGATCGCGGATGGCAGCGCTGCAGAAATAGGGGAAACTGATAGATAGGTTAAATAAAAATAAGCGAAATAAACAAGGTCGCTGGCAGTTTCAGAAGCTCTGAATCCAAGGCTGTATCTACCCCTAAACTCGCTTTTGGAGGGCGCAATATGTTGGCTTCTTTAAGGGAAACCACTCGATTCTCGGAATACGCAAATCCTCTATCCAAAAGCTTTGTATTCAAGGACTCCAGCATCAATGAAGGTGAATATTTTGTTTCCAGATTTTTGATTGAAGAATCTGACTGCATCGAGAAAATAACCTCGGAACTTCACAAATCGGTCTTTATTCTTAGAGAGATTGACAAAGTTTGCACAATTTTTAACCACTGCTCGTAGCAACTGCAATTAGGTTTTGTTATCCTCAGTTCAGATTACCTCGATCCATACAAACGTTAACTGCCAAAATCGCACAGCTATCAAATAAGCTTGATGAGATTGCTCCGGGGCGTATCTACCAATAATGCCCTTAATGGAGTCTCCAAAATGAGTTCTACATTCGCTCAAGTTAACTCACAATCTTCTTTTGAAAAACGACCACTGCGCTCCTTAGTCTTCATTGACTCCGGCGTGAAAGATTACGAGTCAATTACAGCGGGAGTGCTGCCCGGACAGCAGGTAGTAATACTCGATCGCACCAAATACGGCATCGAACAAATCACCTCGGAGATGGAAAAGTACGCCTCTACTAACGGGGCGATAGACTCGGTTCACATTATTTCTCACGGCAGTTCTGGCAGCCTACAATTAGGCAATACCGCTCTGGGTTCTGATAACATAGAGCAATACAAAAGCCAGTTGCAAAAGTGGCAAACTTCACTAGCCCCACAAGCAGACATCATGCTGTACGGCTGCGATGTAGCCGCCGGTACAGGTGCTAATTTCGCCGATCGATTCAGCCAATTAACCGGGGCTGACGTTGCGGCATCGACCAACACAACCG
>NZ_JAUBQM010000121.1:0-11054 GCF_036701245.1 Microcoleus sp. Pol14D4 | reverse complement strand
GTCCTGCCGCTGCTAACAGGAAGTCCGGCAATTGATACCGGTACTGGTGCGGGCGCGCCGGCTACGGATCAGCGCGGCGTGACTCGCCCTCAAGATGGTGATAATAACGGAAGTGCGATCGTTGATATTGGCGCTTATGAATTTAACCCTACAGTCACGCCGACTCCAACTCCGACGCCCACTCCCACTCCCACTCCCACTCCCACTCCCACGCCCACTCCCACTCCCACGCCCACTCCCACTCCCACGCCGGCGCCCACTCCCACTCCCACGCCGGAACCAACTCCCACTCCCACACCGGAACCAACTCCCACGCCTACACCCGAACCGACACCCGCACCTACACCAACTCCGGCGGTAGATGATTGCCTACTCGATAGCCTCAACGCCCCGCAACTAGATCCTACCAGCATCACCCCCAACCCCGTCCAACAAACTATCAACGGCGGCGACACTACCGATTTCATCATGGGCGGTGGCATCAACGACTCAATTAACGGACAAGCCGGCAACGATACTCTCTACGGCATGGGCGGCAATGACAACATTGACGGCGCAGCAGATAACGACTCAATCTTCGGCAATGAAGGCAGCGATTTCATCTCTGGCGGCGCTGGCAACGATACCATCTACGCTGGCAAAGATAATGACACTGTTGTCGGCGCCGATGGCGAGGACTTGTTGAGGGGAGATTTAGGCAATGATACAGTTGCCGGCGGCGTTGGCAACGACAGTATTTTCGGCGGTAAAGATGACGATATCTTGCTGGGTGAAGATGGGGACGACTACATTTTAGGCAACTTAGGAAATGACACAATTAATGTCGGAAACGGCAACGATATTGCCTTTGGTAATGAAGGGGCAGACCTGATTTTTGGTGAGTCGGGACATGACACGCTGTACGGAGGCAAAGAAAACGACAGTCTCGATGGCGGTGAGGGCAACGACTTGCTGTTGGGTGGCAATGAAAACGATGTGCTCTGTGGCGACATCGGTAACGATACCATCTACGGCGGCAAAGGTAATGATATTCTCAGCGGTGGCAGCGGTGCCGATTTCCTTTCCGGGGATGTTGGGGACGATACATTGACGGGAGGTTCGGGAAATGATGTGTTTTTCCTCAATCAAAGTGTGGGTAGCGACATCATTAATGATTTCCGCAAGGGAGAGGATTTAATTGGGTTAAATTCTGGTTTGAGTTTTAGTCAACTCAGTATTACTTCCAGCAACAATCAAACTTTGATTACTGTGACGGATACCAATCAATTGTTGGCGAAGCTTAACAATATTACCCCCGGTATTCTTACCGCTAGCGATTTCATTACTCTGTAGTTATCATACTAAATCCGGTTTGGCTATATCCTCGATCGTTCTGGGTATGCTTCGTCGGTTGAAATCGCTACTAAACAAACGAAGTCCGCCTCTGCAGACTGAGAGATAAAGGGAGTAGTTACGCCGGATTTAGTATTATAGTATTTTTCAATAAAAAGCAGCCAAGCATGATAAATATCCTCTAATATTCTGATGCTATAGCCACACATATTAATCTCTTTTTCCTAATAAAGCGGACTTGATATTATTCCGTTTTAATACGATCGCACAAATGTCTGTCCTCCTCCTTGACTTCAGCATTAGTTCGCAAATAATCCCGGACGCGATCGCACGCATAACCCAGTTCATCGAGTTTGAGAATTCGCTCCACATCCCACAAAATCACCGTGCGATCGTCCCCAACAGAAGCAATCTGTTTGCCATCGGGACTAAACGCCACCGCCCAAACATTCCCCTCATGTCCGGTTAGCGAGGTTATTTCTGTCCCGTCAATTTTCCAAAGTTTGAGTGCGCCCGTTGAGCCTCCGCCCACCAGCATTAGACCGTCTGGACTGAAATCAACTGCCATCATGCCTCTAGTATTTCCCTTGATGGTTTTGAGCAACGTACCATCGATCGTCCAGAGTTTAATCGTGTCATCCCTGCTGGCAGTTGCCAAAGTCCGACCGTCTGGACTGATGGCAACTTCCCAAACAGGGCTGCGATGGCCCTCTAGAGTCTTGGAAAACCTACCGTCAAGACTCCACAACCGAGCAGTGCTGTCGCTACTAGCTGAAAGCAGCCTCTGTCCGTCAGGGGTAAAGTCCACATCGTAAACCCTAGCCCGATGCCCTGTGAAAGTTTTCAGCAAAGTGCCGTCTTTGTTCCACAGTTTCACGGTTTTATCGTTGCTAGCAGAAGCCATTAGCCGACCATCTGGACTTGGGGAGATATCCCACACTCCAGCTTCATGACCTGTTATGGTTTTCAGCAGCGTCCCGTCGAACTGCCAGAATTTAATTGTTTTATCTTCACTAGCGGTAGCAAGGAAAGGTGCGATCGCAGGATTGGTACCAGAGAGGAAAGCAACGGAGCGAACGGCAGTCTCGTTTCCGGCAAAAGACTTCAGCAACGTGCCGTCTCGCGCCCACAGTTTGAAGCTGCCATCCGAACCGGCGGAGGCTAGCATTTGACCGTCCGGGCTGAAATCCACATCCCAAATCGTGCCACCATGTCCGTAAAGGACTTTCGAGAAGGGGTTTGTCGGATTCCAGAGTCGAGCTGTATTGTCGTCGCTAGCGGAGACAACCATTTGACTGTTGGGAATAAAAGCAAGCCCGCGAATTCCCGATTGATGCCCTTTGAGGACTTTCAACAGCGTCCCGTCCGGCTTCCAGAGGTTGATAGTTTGGTCGGCGCTGGCGGAAGCAATGACATCGCCTGCTGTGCTGATGGCGACTTCAAACACTTCCGAACTGTGACCGCTAAGAGTTCGTAGCAGGGTTCCGTCTGGTTGCCAGAGTTTGACAGTGTTGTCAGCGCTGGCAGAGATAATGGCGGGACGTTTGGCGCCGCTATTGTCTGCAACTAAAGCGAACTCAACGTCCCAAACGCTTGCGCTGTGACCTTCCAGAGTTCTAACCAGTTCGCCGTCTAGAGTCCAGACCTTGACCGAATTATCTGTGCTGCTAGAGGCGAGGAGGTTTCCATCCGGGCTAAAGGCAACACCCCAAACTGCACCTTGATGTCCGCTCAGGGTTTTGAGCGGTTTACCATCAAAGCTCCACAGGCGAATGGTGCCGTCTTCACTGGCGGAGGCGATGCGCTCACCGTCTGGACTCACGGCGATCGCCCATATCGCAGCCTTGTGTCCCTGAAAGGTTTTGAGCAGTTTGCCTTCCCGACTCCACAGATAAATGTTGCCGTCCACGCTGGATGTTACCAGGCGCTGGCTGTCGGGACTAAAACGAAGGGCGTAGACGCTGCTGATCGTGTGTTGGAGAGTGTGCAGCAAGGTGCCATCCCGTTGCCACACCTTGGCTGTTTGGTCGCCGCCTCCGGTAGCAATGAGTTGACCGTCTGGGCTGACATCAACTGCCAGAACCGGGCTGGAATGCCCCAACAGGCGATTGAATTCTGCCGTTCCGTAGATGGTTTGTTGCAGCACTTGTCGAACTTGAGATGGCAACTGCGGGCTGGAATTAGCTAGGCTGTCGATCCTTCGTCTGGCTTTGATGGCGCTCACGAGGGCATCTAATCGCTGTTGGGATGCGAATTGCCCGGAGGATGAGGAGGATAGAGCTTGAATTTCGCTGATGCGGGCTTGCTGTTCGCTGGTGATGGCGTAATGATATTGCCAGAGGGCGAGAATGCCAAAGGCGATCGCAACTATTAGCACTCCGCTGAGCGCCCCAAGAAATCTTCGCTGCCGCTTCGCTGTTTCTCGCTCTAAAACTAACCGCTTGCGTTCTTCTGTGAGTCTGGCTTCAACTTCTGTGAGCCTCGCTGCTTCCAGCGCTTGCTGCACTTCCAGCCTGTCTAATTCACCAGAAGCGGCTAAAAAGTGATAATCCAAATCGCTCAAACTTTTTCCCTGGGCCCAGTAGGAAGCGTCTTTTAACGATTGTCCGCGCAACAATCGCGATTCATCGGTTTGTTTTGAAGCGATCCAAGCGTTGAAAGCTTGGGAGTAAGGACGCAGTTGCTCTAACTGTTTTTCTACCCATTGTAGGTGAAACACTGCTTGATAAATCGGGTTACTGACCTTTAAAAAACCTTGTTTTTTTACTACCAAACCTGACAGCAGCAATTCGATCTGCTCTCGACTATCATCCGCTTCAATTTCACCAGCTTGTAAGAGGTTTTGATAGATACCTAAGCTACGTGCAGTAAGTTGTTCGTTGCCAATAATGCGATCGCGGATTGTCTTTAAATGCTCTGGATCATCTTGCGATTCCCATTGATGGATGATGTTTTCTCTCACCAACGATTCCACAAAAAATCCCTCCGTTCCCGGTGGTATTTTTAAATCGCCGCTGTGGGCTTTCCGCGCCATTTTCACTACTAATTCACATAGTTTTTGCGTTAAAAAGGGCTGTCCTCCCGTCCAATATAAGATTTCTTTGAGAACTGCCTGTGGATTGGCTATGACCTTTTCTAACCCTTTCGCTAATGGTTGCGCTTCTTCTAAGCTAAATCCTGACAAATCGATCGCCACTCCGATATTAAAAGGTGTCCGATTTTTATCGGCGATTAAATCGCTGGGTGTAGCTACTCCGAAAAGGGCGAAGGTAATCCGGTTGTATTCTGGATTAAGGGCTCGTTGGTTATAACAATAACGGATCAAGGCAAAAAAATCATCTACGGGAAAATCTAAACTTAAAATACTATCAATCTCATCGACAAATATAAAAACTCGATTCTCCGGAAAATTCGCTAATAATATCTCTTCAATAAATTGACTCAATCTTTGCAGGAGAGAAACTTCTTCTTGTTCTTGCCACCAGGTTTTTAAATTGACTTTTCCTACAAGATGGAAACTGCGCCACAAATCCCCAACGATTCCTTTGTACCACTGTAAGGGAGTAATGTTTTCGCTGCCGATGCGGGTCATGTCGATCGTGCTGCACTGAAACCCTTCGGCTTGCAGTCGGTGCAGGGTGCGAACGAGAAGGGAAGATTTGCCCATTTGTCGCGAATTGAGAACGTAGCAAAACTCGCCGAGTTTTAAGGCATCATAAAGTTCGATATCTGCTTGTCGTTGGACATAGGTAGGCGCATCAGTTGTGAGACTGCCACCAATTTGGTAAGAGTAATCTTTCATAATTGATAGTTCATGGTTTCGGATAATTTAGCGATCGCCCACGGCATCGCACAAATGTCTATCCTCCTCCTTCACATCAGCATTTGTTCGCAGATAATCTCGCACCCAGTCGCAACCAAAAACCAGGGGATCTGTATTGAGAATTCGCTTCACATTCCACAAAATTGCCGTTTGGTCCATGCTGGTGGAGACAAGGAAAGTGCCGTCGGGACTAAAGGAAACTCCTATCACCGCACCTCTATGCCCCGTGAGCGTCGTCAGCAAGATGCCGTTTTTGTTCCAGAGTTTCACCGTGTTATCGACACTTGCCGTAGCGACGATTTCACCATCCGGGCTAAAGGAAACTCCCAGCACTCCCTGTGTGTGACCTTTAAGCGTTCGCAGGAGCAGTGCTTTGTGAGGAACTGAGGTGTCTGAGGGATCTAATTTCCAGAGTTTGACCGTGCCATCTGTACTGGCTGAGGCGAGTGTCTTGCCATCGGGACTGAAACTGACCCCCAAACTCAGAGCCTGATGGGCATCAATCGCCTCCAACAAAGTGCCATCGGGCTTCCAGATAGCGAGAGTACCGCTGCTACCGACGGCGGCTAGAGCTTCGCCATCAGGGCTAAAGGCTACATCCCAGAAGGTGCTGCCATCTAGCTTCAGAGTTCGCACTAACACGCCGTTTGGCTGCCAGAGTTTTACCGTGCCGTCTGTACCTGCGCTGGCAATAATTTTACCGTCAGGACTCCAAGCAATTCCGTAAACTACACCTTTGTGGGCGTTGATTTCTCCCAGGAATCTGCCACCCTTGTGCCAGAGTTTAACTGTTTTTTCGCCCCCCGCGGCAATGAGTTTACCGTCAGGACTGAATGCCACAGCCCAAAGCCCTCCTTTGCCCTCTTGAAGCGTCAAGAGCAACGTACCATAGGTCGGCACTTTTGGCGGGTTCCCCGACATAAGCAAAGTGCCGTGCCGCCAAAGTTTCACCGTACCGTCTGCACTGGCAGTGGCGACGATTTTACCGTCAGCAGGGAAAGCAGCAGCATAAACAGCAGAGTCGTGACCTTGCAGGGGCAACAGAAAAATGTTTTTCGGCTGCCAAAGTTTGACAGCATTTCCTACACCCAGCGAAGCAATGAAAGTGCCGTCAGGACTCAAATCCATATCCCACACAACACCGCGATGCCCTGTAAAAGTTCTGAGTTCTTGGCCCTCTTTGCTCCAAAATTTGATGGTTCGATCGTCGCTGGCTGAGGCGATAATCTCACCGTCAGGACTGAAATCTAGAGCCTCAACGCCAGATGCGTGACCCTTAAGGGTTCGTAGGGGAGGCACTTGCGTTGGCGGGTTCCCCGACCTACTAAGCAAAGTGCCGTGCTGTGACTCTTCGTCTGACGGGGCATTGGAGCGCCAAAGTTTAACAGTCTTATCCATGCTGGCGGAGGCAAATATCTCGCCGTCTGGACTGAACTCGACCTCCCAAATGGCAGCGCTATGGCCTTGAAACGTTCGCAGTAACTTTACGGAGGCCCAGAATGGGCCGTTTTTTTTCCACAATCGAATCGTACCCTCCCCACTGCCGCTAACAAGCATTTCCCCGTCGGGGCTAAAGCTCAGGCTCCTCACCGCATCGGTGCGATCGAGAATGGTTAATAAATTGCCGTTTTTGTCCCAGAGTTTAACGGTATTATTCTCACCGGATGCGGCTAAAGTCTCGCCATCTGGACTGAACGCCACACCGTTAAACTCTTTACTGTGTCCCTTGAGGCTGTGTAGGAGTTTGGGGTCTGCCCAAGACGTTCCCTCTTGCTGCCAAACTTTAACTGTGCCATCTCCACTGGCGCAAGAAAGAAGTTTACTGTCAGGGCTAAAAGCCATCTTCCAGACCATACCGTTGTGGGGAAGAGTCGCAACAAGGGTGCCATCTGGCTGCCAGAGTTTGACCAGGTTCTCTGTACTTGCGGAGGCAATTGTCTGAGCGTCGGGACTGATTGCTAATCTATACAGTAACGCCTGATGTCCTGACAAGCGGTTGAACTCCGACGCTCCATAAACGGCCTGCTCTAGTAATAATTGCACGCGATTTTCTAGTTCGGGATTTGCCCCACCGAGTTGTTGCAGTTTGCGCTTGGCTTTGATGGCGGCGATGAGGCTGTCTAATTTTTGTTCTGTGGTAAATAAGGCTTCTGATGAGGTGGCGATCGCTTCAATTTCACTGATGGTAGCATGACGATATTGCCAAAAAGCTGCTGTTCCGAGAAAGAGGGCGATCGCTAATGCGAAAGAGAGTGCAGCAATAAACCACTTTTGCCGTCTGGCATTTTTTTCGACTTCTTTTAACCTTTCTGCTTCTAAGGTCACTTGCATTTCTTGCTTGTCGAGTTCGGCGCTAGCTGCTAAAAATTGATAGTCTAAATCGCTCAAACTTTTTCCCTGCATCCAGATTTGAGCATCTTTTAAGGCTTGTCCCCTCAAAAGGCGCGAATCATCTGTTTGTTTGGCAGCGATCCAAGCATCGAAAGATTGGGAGTAAGGACGCAGTTGTCCTAATTGTTTCTCTACCCATTCTCTATTAAATATTTCTTGATAAATTAGGTTTCTTACCTGCAAATAACCCTGCTTTTTTACCACTAAACCGGATAGTAACAGTTCGATTTGCTCTCGGCTGTCATCGGTTGGTACTTGCCCATTTTGCAAGATTTGCTGGTATATGCTGAGCAATCTTCCGGCGCGTTTTTCGTTTCTCAGGATGCGATCGCCTATCGTTTTCAGATGCTCCGGTTCGTCTTGAGATTCCCAATTTTGGATGATCTGCGATCGCACGACCGATTCCACAAAAAATCCTTCCGTTCCAGGTGGAATTATCAGCACGTCACTGTGAGATTCTCGCGTCGCTCTTACTATCAATTGACACAGCTTTTGGCTCAGAAATGGTTGCCCAGAAGTCCAAGCTAATATTGCTTTGATAATTGCCTCGGCATTACTAACTACACTCTCTAACCCTTGAGTTAAAGGAGAGGCTTCTTCTAAGGAAAAACCTGGCAAATCGATCGCCACTCCGATATTAAAAGGTGTCCGCTTTTTATCGGCGATTAAATCACTGGGCGTAGCTACTCCGAAAATCGCGAAGGTAATTCGGTTGTATTCTGGATTAATGGCTCGTTGGTTGTAACAATAACGAATCAAGGCGAAAAAATCATCGACGGCAAAATCTAAGCTTAAAATACTATCAATCTCATCGACAAATATAAAAATTCGCTCATCAGGGCAGCTTGCTAATAAAATATCTTCAATAAATTGACTCAATCTTTGCAATAAAGAAACTTCTTCTTGTTCTTGCCACCAGGTTTTTAAATTGACTTTTCCTACTACAAGATGGAAACTGCGCCACAAATCCCCAACGATTCCTTTGTACCACTGTAAAGGAGTGATATTTTCGCTACCGATGCGGGTCATGTCGATCGTGCTGCATTGAAATCCTTCGGCTTGCAGTCGATGGAATGTACGAACGAGAAGGGAAGATTTGCCCATTTGTCGGGAATTGAGAATGTAGCAAAACTCGCCGAGTTTTAAGGCATCATAAAGTTCGATATCTGCTTGTCGTTCGACATAGGTAGGTGCATCAGTTGTGAGACTGCCACCAATTTGGTAAGAGTAATCTTTCATAATTGATAATTAATTGTTTCGGAGAATGTCACGATCGCCCACGGCATCGCACAAATGTCTATCTTCCTCCTTCACCTCAGCATTTGTTCGCAAATAATTTCCGACCCAATCGCATCCATACTGGAGAAAATCGAGCTGGAAAATTCGCTCTAAATTCCACAAAATTGCTGTGGTATCCTGACTGGCTGAAGCCACTAACTTCCCATCAGGGCTAAATGTCACTCCGAATACCCCATCGCTATGTCCTTTTAAGGTTTCAAGCTCTTGACCATCGTACCTCCAAAGTTTGACAGTACCGTCAAAACTTGCTGAGGCGATCGTCTTGCCATCGGGGCTAAATGCCACTCCGAATACCCCATTTTTGTGTCCCTTTAAAGCTCTAATTTCTGTACCATCCAACCGCCAAAGTCTCACCAGGCTATCCATACCTGCTGAAGCGAGAGTCTTGCCATCAGGGCTAAATGCCACTCCAGCTACCTGACGGCGATGGCTTGTTAAAGTGTGTAAAAGCTTGTAGCTGGGCTTTCCAGATGCGATCGCATTATCCCACTGCCAAAGTTTGACAGTGCCGTCCACACTACCAGAGGCAATGAGCTTTCCATCAGGACTAAATGCCACTCCGTTAATGTAATCGGTATGCCCTTTGAGAGTTGCCAATTGAGTGCCGTCAATCCTCCAAACTTTAACCGTTTTGTCCTCACCCGCCGAAGCGAGTGACTGTCCATCTGGGTGGAAATGCACCGCGAAAACTCTACCTTGATGTCCAGTAAAAGTCTTGATTAAGGTTCCATCTAGTCGCCACAATCGAACAGTGCTGTCATAACCGCCTGTAGCAATCGAGTCTCCCTTTGGGCTGAAATCTACTCCGAAAACTTTATCAGCTTGTTTGGGAAAAGTGCGAATTAAGCTACCATCAACGCGCCAAAGTTTAACGGTATTGTCACGACTGGCGGTGGCAATTGTCTTACCATCAGGACTAAATTTTATGGTGTAAATTGATGCTTGATGTCCGTTAAAAGTCTTCAGCAAACTGTCATCAAGCTTCCAGATTGCGATCGGGCCATCCCAACTGGATGAGGCGAAGATTTGCCCGTCAGGACTCCAAGCCAATCCAGAGACGACATCCTTCGCGACTAGCAGGGTTTTTACCAGAGTGCCGTCAAGCTTCCAAAGTTTGACTGTTCTGTCTAGACTTCCCGAGGCAAGCAAACCACCTTGAGGGTTAAAAGCGATTTTGGTCACGGCATCACTGTGTCCAGTTAAGGTTTTGACTAAAGTTCCATCAAGGTGCCAAAGTTTCATCGTTTTATCCGCACTCGCCGAGGCAATGAGATATTCTGAAGGGCTAAAGGCAACGTTCATAACTCTATCCGTATGTCCGGTGAGGGTTCTGATCTGTTTACCGTCTGCATTCCAGAGTTTGATGGTTTGATCTTTAGAAGCAGATGCAATAGTTTGACTGTCCGGGCTAAAGGCAACGCTGTTAACTTCATCTGTATGTCCCGTGAGAGTTCTCAGCAGTTTGCCGTCTGTACTCCAGAGTTTAATTGTTTTATCTTTAGAAGCCGAAGCAATAGTTTGACCGTCAGGAGCGATCGCGACTTGTGTAACGTTATCGATATGTCCTTTTAAGGTCTGCCACAAGGTATAACTCGGCTTTCCAATTTGTGATTTTGTACTGTTTTTGCGCCAAAGTTTGACTGTTTTATCCCCAGAACCCGAAGCAATTAGATCCCCTCTGGGGTTAAATACAACTCCCCAAACTGCATTGTTGTGTCCTTGAAGTATTCCTAGTTTTGTACCGTCTTTTTCCCAAAGATCGATCGTTTTATCGGCAGAAGCTGAGGCGATAAGTTCCCCATCAGGGCTGAAAGTTACATCATTAACCACATTGTCATGCCCCGATAAATGATTATAGTCAATTGCTCCATAAACAGCTTGATGGAGAGCTTCTTTAACTGAGCGTTCGAGTTCTGGGTCTACACCACCTAACTTTTGTAGTTGTCGCTTTCCTCTGATTGCCTCTATGAATGCGTCTAATTTTTGATTTGAGGCGAATAGTGCTTCGGAAGATTTGGCGATCGCTTTGATTTCGCTGACAGCAGTTTGCCGATACTGAAAATACACCGCTAGCCCCAATGCACAGGCGATAATTAAGGCTATAGTTACTACAAAAAGCAAAAACCTTTGCCGCCTAGAGCGTCGGTTCAGTATTAGGTATTGACAAGAAAAAGGCTGTATGCAGTTACCCGGTCAATGAGTTCGACTC
>NZ_JAUBQM010000120.1:0-11055 GCF_036701245.1 Microcoleus sp. Pol14D4 | reverse complement strand
GCTTTCTATTATGCCATCAACTTAGCCAGACAATTGTCTGAGTATTTATACTGATTGCCAAAGTGGGATGCTCCCGTCAGACACCTCACTTGTGGGAGAAAGGAGTTTAGTCTTTATTCACTAATATTTTCCCTATTCAGTACAGAAGTCCTCACTACCAAATTGATTGTTTTACGGGCAGAAGTTATCGCTACCAACTTGATAATTTTGAGGACAGAAGTCCTGACTTATTAATAGGCGATCGCCAATCCTTAGACTTTTTGCAAAAATAGATAATATCTGCGTTCATTTGCGTTCATCTGCGGTTAAAAACAGAAAATCCAGAACTCTTGCAAAAAGTCTAACCACCAATCTTACTTAGTCTTGTCCAAAGTTCGCGCCTCCAACCAAATAGGAATTGCAATCCAAGCAACTGCTAACAGCAAAGCAAATACCGCAAATTGAGCAGCCCAAGCTACCAATTTCTCTAAAGACACAACTTGTCCCAAGAAGTAGGATAAACTTACCATTACAGATGCCCAACTGGCAGCACCCAGAACATTGAACAGCGAAAATTTCCAAAAAGGCATTTCTGCAATACCTGCTAGGGGGCTAGCAAAAATTCGCAGCAGTGCGATGAAACGGCCCAAAAATACGGCTTTAGCTGCATTTTTGCTAAACTGTTCTTTTAAGTCAAACAGTTGTTCTTCTCGAAAGCGGAAAAATTTTCCCAGCTTCAGCAGCAGTGGCCAGCCGCCATACCTGCCGATCGCATAACCAAAATTTCCGCCCAAAGTAGCACCAGCGATCGCACTGCCGAGTACAAACCAGTAATTCAGTTCCCCGCTGCCAGCTAAAAACCCGCCAGCAATCGTAATAGTCTCGCCTGGAAGAGGAACTCCCAGATTTTCCAGCAAAATTCCCAGAAATACTGCCCAGTAGCCGTAATCACGCGCGAATTGCTGAATAGTCTCTAACGATAAAAACTCAAAAGACATTCGATACTGCCTTCGTAAACTTTTGCAAAGCTCAATACATTTATATATTGGCTCGATTCAGCCAATAGTGCAATCTTTCGCTGTGATGAAGAACACACTGTTGTCGCGATCGCTGGCCTAACTAAAAATTAGCCTTTCAGGCATACTAGATTAATAGAGAATTGTTGCGGTTGCGTTCGGCGCGATCGCTACCTAGTTTCCTACTAAATTTATCACAACGGCTCTCCCCACCGATTCCCTAGCCCGATCGCGCCTCCTAAAACATACGCTGAAATCCCATGAGTTTTTCAAGAGAGTCAGCAAATAAACTCACTTATTCATACTTTACGATCGTAGGATAACTGCTATGGAATTTCCCAACTTCAACCCACCCATCGTGCTTCAACCTCACAACTGCCTCGACTCCCAAGCAGGCAGCCTCCTCCAGCAACAGCTAGCCGAGATTGTGCCCGATCGCCACAAACTCTGGGTAATAGACATGGGCGCGGTAGATTTCATCGACAGTTCCGGGATCTGCGCCTTAGTCGGTGGACTCAACGCCGCCCGCCACCGGGGATGTCGCCTCGTCATCTGCAACCTCTCAGCCACAGTCAAGCTAATTTTTGAAATTACTCAATTAGACCAACTCTTTGAAATCTTCGACAGTTTCGACCAAATAGTCTCCCCTGAAACTCCGGCTTTAGTTGCTTGATTAAAATGAGATCCCCAGTTTAAATCTCAAGTTTGCAAGAGACTTCAAGCAAGCGTAGAGCTAATTCCCATATCATAAATAGGTTGATTTGTCAAGCAATACCAATGACAAACAAATAAATCAGGCACTTGAAGGCCGACAGAAGCGATCGCAGGTGCAGCCGGAAAAGGCCAAAGTCGATCGAAACAAATCCTTTCCCCTACAAACCCAAACTGCATCAAATAAGTCGCCGGGGGCGCATTTAAAAGATTCAGCAAGCGGTAAGCCAACTCATACAACTGCTGCCGCCAAACGTCCGACAAATGCACCGGTTGAGAGTAACTCAACTCGCCAGACTGCTTGTCAGGTTCCCCACCGATCGCCTCAGCATACAGTGGCCCCTTTGCCGTCAACACCACAGGCAGCCAAAAATTGCCACCTCCGACGGGAAAAAGTAACTCCTGGGACACTCGATCGCGCGCCGCCGAAACATTGCCACAAAATCGAAACACATCTTGAGCCGGAAAAACCAGATTTTCTGGCACATCCAGCGTCAAAGGACAAACGATCGCCCCACCCGGAGCGATCGCGCCAGAATGGAGTTCAGAAACCCCACAGATATTGACTTCAGTTAAAGGATGAGATTGAGCGATAGCTGCCTTGAGACTTGCGGTCAGACTTTGCTCACCACCCGCCACAATCAAAACCTTAGACATTGCCAAAGCTCGGCATTTGAATTCCCCGATCGTCCTCAGCATCGACACTCGGCAGATCCAAGCCCTTAGCCTTGCGGTTCCGCACAGCTAGACGGTAAGTTACGCTTTGCAACTCAGTGTGCAACTGGCGGTTTTCCTTTTGAAGTTGATCCAACTTTTCCTTAATCGGCTCGATCCGTTCGGCAAACTTCTGGCGGTAAACCCCCGGCAATTCCTGCACTACCTGTTCCAGCATCCGAGAGCGATCCGTCAATTCTTGCACGGACTGCCGCAGTTGGTAAACCTCAGCATCTCGCTCTGCAATTTGTTCTTGATAAAAACCCACCTGTTCTTCAACAGCTTGGAGTTGTTCCCGCATTGCCTGCATTTGAGCTTGGTGGCGATCGGAAACTTCCGGCGCCGGCACAAAATTAGAATTGCCCTTCACCAGCCTGAAAAGTTCTTGAGACAACTGCTGCACCAATTGGTCGCGCATTTGCAGCTCTTCGGTGAGACGAGATACCTCTGATTGCAATTCTTTTGAGCTTACAAGTTTAGTTTGATTCACGATGACTCTCAGCTTTTGTTATATAATGTGTTTCTATTTAAAAATATCTTTCCCTTACCGCAGAGGCAAGAGGCACTTCAAAAGTTTTGAACCCATTAGGCTAAATCGAGCCAGCGGCCCGATGTCAAGGGTAAAGCTCAGTCTAACTCAAATCAGGCATCCACGTCATTACCTTAGTTTTTTGCCACAGACACAGGTAAAATCCTAGGTTTTTTGTCAATAAACCAGGTTTCTTAGCTTTTTCTAAGAATAGTGCAAGAGATCATGTGTAACCAATCACAGCCGAAAGCACTTTGCCAGCTTCGTCCACGGTTCTGCCAAAACAGATAATGCCGTCCTCGTGACCGGCCATCGCCAGAATTTTGCGCTCTGCCAAATTCTCCTCCTCAAAAAGTCTAAACATTTCTGAAGCCATCTGAGGAGTGCCGTAAGGTATTTCTTTTCTAGTAGTAGGAATCTTAAACAGCAGTTGCTGCCATAGCTTTGGATTATGGACGTGAATTATCCCTCCCACATCCTCTCTCTGAAGGTACAGCGCCCCGTGAGTCAGGGACTCCGACGAAGCTTGTACGGGACCCCGGCAGCCGAGGAAATTTTGTTCTAAATTAAATTCGGTAACAGTACAGTAGAATTCTGGTCCCAGAGTCCTCAAGTGTGCAGTCTGGGTTCCAGAAATTACGAATTGGCAAGAATTGCCGAGTCTGACGCTGACGTTGCCAAACCCTATGCCATTTTCGTAGACGCCAATCAATCCCCAAGCGTGGAGCCGATCGCGCCAGTCCATCAAATCTGCTATGTTCCTGCCAGCTACAGGGTCTGCTTCTTCCCAGTCACAGCGGTACTTAACGACTCCTTCATCCATCCATTTTTTTGTCCGAGCTGACACGACAGACATGGCCCAAGCTGAGACTTAATCGAAGTTCTCAAGAAGTTGTCAAACAGCTTTTTTTGCCGGCTGCCTTATGTCTCGGTGCATAAGTGCCTTAAGTAATCTACATTCCAGTGTCGCCGTAATTAGCGATCGACATTAGCAAAAAGTAAGCTACGAAAGAAGAACCAATTATTCCTAAAATCATGATTTAGCCTCTAGGTGATTACAAAAGTTCAATATGAAAACGTACAATTTTTTTAGGGGAGTTTGATTCCAGGCTATTGCCCGATCTCAAGTTTCTGATGTGAAACTACATAACATCCCTGAATCAGTTATTGTTCTATGCTACAGCATTTCTACTGAGTTGAACTCTACCTTAATAAATATTTAAGGAGAAAGTACCCTTAATTCGGTAACTCCTGTAAAAAGCAACCGTACATTTACTGATTTTTATCATTGTACATATAATGAAGCAAAAAGCAAGCGGAAAACAAAAATATTTTTTAGCCAGTCTGGAACGAACTGGCCCAATCTTCGGGTGCTCTACGTTAGTCAACACCTCTGTCGATCGAGCATTTTTTAGCTCCGGGGCATCCTAAAAGTTAAGAAACCGGGTTGAGCGTAATATCAGGTCGGGTAAAATCACCGCAACGCCAGCTCGCGTCGGCGGGCTTACCACAATCTGTAGTTGTAGTATAAGTTATAGCTCCCGTAAACCCGTGCCCACCTAGAGCGGGATAGTCGATCGACGGAACCTGATATAAGTCTTATTAAGAAAAAAACAAGCCGATCGAGGAGTGATACCTCGATCGGCTAAAGTCTTCTGTGGAGTGCGATCGCTCGTAGCCCTTTAAATGTGGAAGTGATACAAGATACTGCCGTCGTCTTTAATTTCGCAATTGGCATTAAAGACTTCAGCTTGTTGGTTCAAAAAACGCTGAGCGACATCCGGTGACAGCCGCGTTTCCATCGCAAACCGCACCAGAGTTATTTCGCCGCGGCCTTCTTTGATCAGTCGGTACAAAGCACTTTGGAGCCTTTCGCTTTCTTCTCGCTGAAAAGCTGCCTTGTATTTCCAATCCGCCACCGAAGGAATCAAACCCCGGCTGACCAAAATTGCCAACAGCAGGCCAATTCCCAAAATCAGAGGCACTGTCGGATCGCTCGTGGGCGTCGCCACAATTTGTGGCACTGTAGCGGCGGCCAAACTGCTGACCATTTCCTTTTCCGAAGCTTGCGTATCCGCCATTGCAAGCTGAGTTTTGTTGTAAAAGTCTTGCTGAAGCTTCATTTGCTGCAACAGGCGAGCGCGTTCTCTTTCGTATTGGTCGAGTTTTTGCTGAGCTTGTTTCAGGTCTTGAGTAACTTGTGCCAAGCGTTGATTGAGCGACTGATTGACTGATTGCCACCGATATCTGTTAATCAGGCGGCTTTTTTCCACCATGCCCTTCATCAACATATCCACCGTTTGGATTGCTTGCTCCTGATCGAGCGAGCGATACCCAACAACAATCTCTAGGGGTTGTTCCGGCTTAGAAATCTTGACACTAGCATTTTGTCGAACTTGCTGGGGCGACAGCTTAACTGCATCTGCCACTGCTTTGACAACATTATCTGCCAGCAGAACCTCTGGGGTGAGTTGCTCTCCTTGCTTGAGAATTGTCGTGCCCGTACTCGAGAATTTGACTGGCGGATTATTAGAAGTGAGAGTGCCTTGAGCCATGAATCCGGGGGGCGGGGCGAGGCGGTAGGCCAGGGCGCCTGAAATACCCATAATTACAGCAAAACTGCCTAAGGCAATCCATCTGTATTGATGTGCTGAAGATCTAAAACGTAAATTTCCCATTTTGATAGTCAAGTCATAACATTCACTTGCCGCAGCTCCTGCCAAACCCAAGAGCCATCGTTTCTTTCTGGTTAGTCAAATTGACTGCTGAAAATTTTCTCTGCTTCTACCTAAAAGCTATTAGCTTTTGAGAGTTGTCAATATTCATGATCCGAAAAAACCGATCGCGCTTTTATTTGAGCCGAGCTATAACTTCAGTTTTTGTCCTTAATAATTAATCTGTAACAAGGCTTCTGGAAGTCTACTGGCATCAGACTAGCACTCAGGCGTGCGATCGCCTCGCCTCCCCGTGTTTGTTGACATTCAAAACAGTCTCCTTTTCACCCTTGGCAATTCTCCAATTATCTTACGTCTTGGCGTCTTGCGGACGCGGTTGAAGAATAAAAAAAACCTTAAATACTCTGCCTTAAAACTTAACAAGCAAGAATTATACCATGCAGTTAAGAGTTTGCTGCGTATTAAAAAAATTGTGGAGCTGGTCTCGCGCCCAGCTCCACATATTCACATAACAATTATGGTTCGATCGGTTGATGGTTCGATCGAGATCACAAGGGCGAAGGTTTAGAAGCCGATCGGCAAAATCAGACCCTCGCGGGCCATCACAGCCTTCGGAAAAGCGATTTGCACATCTTCGGCGATGCGATCGAGAAAATCGTCAGTGTGAGCCGGATCGTGGTGAAAAATCACCACTCGTTTCACTCGGGCTTCCTTAGCGATTTTCACAGCTTCCTGCCAAGTCGAGTGTCCCCAACCCACCTTCGGAGACTTGGGGTTGTGATATTCCTCGTCTGTGTACATCGCGTCGTAAATCAGCACGTCAGCGTCGAGGGCCAAATTATAAATATTCTCATCAAGGCGATCGGGAAAATGTTCCGTATCCGAACAGTAAACAGCCGATCTTCCCTGCCAAGTCACCCTATATCCCATAGCAGTATTAGGGTGATTCAGAGAACCAGTCCTAATCTCAATATCGTCCAGCATCATCGTCTGGTTGTGATTGAGTTCGTAGAAATTCAAATCTGCCTGCAAACCCATCAGCGGCACCGGCGAATTCGAGTGCAGCACCCGTTCGACGAAGTGCCTTTTCATGCAATCTCCATCCGGCGGAGTCGCCCCGTAAATATCAAAGCTATTGCCGCGGATGAAAGCTGGGGCGAACAGCGGGAACCCTTGAATGTGATCCCAGTGATAGTGAGTAAAAAACATATAAGCTTGCACGGGCATTTCTTGCAGCAACTGGTCTCCCAGCATCCGCAAGCCAGTTCCGCCGTCAAAAATCAAGCGTTTTCCACCGACTCGCATTTCCAAACAAGAAGTATTGCCGCCGTAGCGAACAGTTTCCTGTCCGGGTGTCGGAACACTGCCCCGCACGCCCCAAAACTGTACTACAAAATCATCTATACCTTTTATTGATTCGGAGGGTTGAGGGCAATCAAGGGGAGTTGCCGCTACAGAGGACAAGCTGATTTCCATTTTAAAATTCAGGCTTTAAGGTTCCACATTGTCCGTGATGGCGCAGCAGATGGTCGCACAACACTAAAGCTACCATCGCTTCCACCATTGGCACAGCTCTTGGCAAAACGCAAGGGTCATGCCGTCCCTTGGCAGCCAGCAGCGTTTCTTCGCCTTCTCGGGTAACGGTGCGCTGCTGCTGGCGAATTGTTGCAGTTGGCTTGAATGCCGCCCGCAAAATGATATTTTCGCCGTTAGCAATCCCACCCTGAATTCCGCCAGAGCGATTCGTCACTGTACGAATTACACCCTTATCATCAGTATAGTATTCATCATTATGTTCGCTGCCCTTGAGCAGAGTCCCGGCAAACCCGGAACCAATTTCAAAGCCTTTGCTGGCGGGCAAGGACATGATGGCTTTGGCCAAGTCGGCTTCGAGTTTGTCGAATACGGGCATTCCTAGGCCTTTGGGTACGTTGCGGGCGACGCATTCGACTACACCGCCGATCGAATCTCCACTGTCGCGAACTTTTTCGATCAGTTCAATCATTCTTTCGGCACATTCGGCATCTGGACAGCGGACGATGTTGCTTTCTACTTGTTCTAAGGTAACAGTGTCCGGGTCGGCGACACATTCTAAGTCTTTGATGCGTTTGACGTAGCCGACTATTTCGACTCCTGCTGCTTGTTTGAGAATTTTTTTTGCGATCGCCCCTGCTGCTACTCTACCTATTGTCTCCCTCGCGGACGATCGACCTCCGCCTTGCCAGTTACGAATTCCGTACTTAGCATCGTAGGTAGCGTCAGCGTGAGAAGGGCGGTAAGTTGTCGCCATTTCGCCGTAATCTTGGGGGCGAGTATCTTGATTGCGGACTAAAATTGCGATCGGCGTTCCCAAAGTTTTGCCTTCAAACACCCCCGACAGAATTTCGCAGGTATCTGCTTCTTTGCGGGGCGTAGTAATTTTGCTTTGGCCAGGGCGACGGCGATCGAGTTCGGCTTGAATTTCCGATGCGTCGATCGACACCAAGGGAGGGCAACCGTCAATTACTACTCCGACACCGCCGCCGTGAGATTCCCCAAATGTCGATATCCGAAATAAATGCCCAAATGTGTTCCCCATGATGCTTTAGCCTGACACCTAATAATTTTTAGCTTAAATGGAATAGAGATTTACTGTATTTATGAAAAATATACCATTTGACGAGTAGGCGACCGGCGATCGCCTCACACCATCACTTTTTTACTGCTATAAAAATATATCCGAGCCCGAAGGAGAGGGAGAGAGGGAGATGGGGAGAGGGAAAAAATCTTCCTTCTTCCTGACCTCCGTTACATCCGATACATTGCTCGTTACCGAACTTCCTTCTTCTTTAGTCTTCGTGTTCTTCAAAAGGATCTCTCAATTCCTTAGAAGGGGGACCGAAAGCGGTGTAGATCGAGAATCCGGTGATTGCCACCAGACACACGCCCAGTGAAATGCCAAGAACTGCTGCAGGTTCCATATTTTTGATCGATTATGAGTGATCCACTCTATAATATTACAAAAAATAACAATCCATCTGAAAGTCTAGTGATTTTAGGCGCAATACGGTATTGTCCCCAACCCCCATTCCCCCTTCTCCCAGTCCCCCATGCCGCATTTCTGAGAAATTGCGATCGCAATTAGCGGTAGAAATATGTCAAACTTTTCTGTAGAGATTCATTGTAGGTGACTTATGGCACAACGGACTTGGTTAGGAGATATACTCAAACCCCTTAACTCAGAGTACGGCAAGGTCGCTCCGGGTTGGGGCACCACGCTGTTGATGAGCGTTTTCATTGGACTGTTTTTCGTGTTCTTGTTGATTATTTTGCAAATCTACAACTCTTCGCTGATTCTGGAGAGTGTGGATATGGATTGGTCGAGTCTCGGCCGCTAAAAATTGATCGCAAAACAGTAAGGCTAAAAGTAAAAGCTGAGGGTTGAGGAGAAAGGGTAAAAGCTAAGTTTTCCCGTTTTTCCTTACCCTTTCCGATTACTTTTGCCATAAATAAACAAGAAGTAACTAAACAAATTGCTGGAGAACAACCATGAATATTTTTGGCATTGGTTTGCCCGAAATGGCAGTTATTTTTACGATCGCCCTATTGGTATTTGGTCCGAAAAAATTACCTGAAATCGGTCGGAGTATGGGAAAGGCAATTCGGGGCTTTCAAGACGCTTCGCGGGATTTTGAGTCGGAGTTCACGCGGGAAGCTAAGCAGTTAGAAGAAGCAGTAGCAACTAGCAGCAAACCGGCAACTGAAAAACTCGCGGCGGCTACTCCCAAGGAAGATAGCACAGACAGTTAATTGACATCCACCCCGACCGTCGCGGACGGGGATTCCCAAACCTCACGATTTGAATTTCTGCTTCTTCGCAACTGCCTCCACCCTAAAAGAGATTTGGTCTTATGTTCGCTCCACAGACTAACCCCGCAAGAGAAAGCGGTTTTTACGTATCGAATACCAAACGGAATTCTTCTTCGTTTTGATTCTAGGGATGTTTACCATTGCCCTATCCTCAATTCCTGTGTCTACCGATTTTGCTTCGCCGCCAGCACCTCGGGCTGAACTTCGCTCGTATAGGCTGTTTGATCCATCGTCTCGGGTGGGTCGTTGACCAATTATATTGTAATATAAAGCCGTCCTAAAAGGACGAGGTTTCTACCCAATTTTCTGATGAACAACACCCAGAAGTCGGAAACACCAGCGGAGTTAGTGATTCCCCAGCTAATAGTTGGGTTGGGAAATCCCGAACCTAAATACGATCGCACCCGACACAACATCGGCTTTAATGCTGTCGATGCCTTGGCTAAATCTTGGCAGATTTCTCTGTCGGAAAATCGCAAATTTCAAGGCATATTTGGCGAGGGAAACCGGCCGCGGGGACAGAAAATCCGCTTGCTGAAACCGCTTACTTACATGAATCTGTCGGGTCAAGCGATTCGGGCGGCGGCGGATTGGTACAAAATACCTGCGGAGTCGGTATTAATAGTATACGATGATATGGATTTGCCGATCGGGAAATTGAGAATGCGGCTTGCCGGTTCGGCCGGCGGACACAACGGCATGAAATCGACAATTTCTCACTTGGGCACAGACAAATTTCCCCGCTTGCGGATTGGCATCGGCAAACCTCAAAACGATGCTGCTAAAAATGAGAAAGATACGATTTCCTTCGTGTTAGGAAAGTTTTCTTCAGAGGAAAGTCAGTTAGTAGAGAAAGTGCTTAAACTGGTTGTAGAAGCTGTGGAACTAAGTCTGCACCAAGGAGTAGAAAAAGCCATGAGCCTTTACAATAGTCGCACAATTGCAGAAACAAACGCGGAAACAAAAAGGTGAGTTCGAGACGTTTGCCTGAAACAACAGCATATGTTCGAGTTACTGGCCAATCTTGGCAAAAAGGCACGATTGAGGGTGAAGTAAGTGCCGGCAATTTTGAGTGGCAGTTTCAGTGGCGTTTCACGTCAGAAAAAACACTGATCCTTGAGCCTTCTCAGGGTAGGGCATTGATTCAGGAACCCCTGCACCGCTTCCTGGAAAAATGGGATTATCAGCTTGAACCTGGTGGGGATTATTCGTTTACGGTTCGGGCTCAGTTTTAATATTGATATTTATTTGGCAATAACTCTTGACACTTTATGCTAAATCTAGCATAATAGAAGTGTAGTCGTAAACAACAGGAATCCGTCAATGAGAAAAAAATTATTCATAAAATACTGGAAACATGAGAAACCTCTCACTCAAAACTATTGTATGGATCGGAAGTTCTCTGAACGATCTTAAAGAATTTCCCGAAGATGTACATGACATCATGGGCTATGCTCTGTATCTAGCACAAACAGGAGAAAAACACCAATCTGCTAGACCTCTCAAAGTAACTGCTCAATAACCGCTGGTTGGAGTATCTGAGCTAAGTAGTCCCAGAACGCGAGCCAATAAACTTATTTCT
>NZ_JAUBQM010000119.1:0-11797 GCF_036701245.1 Microcoleus sp. Pol14D4 | reverse complement strand
CGCTTTTATCAACAAGGTATGCGGGCCGCAACCCTTATACAGTCTATCTCGTAGACCTTTTTGTCACCCCCCCAGTAGACCCTCAAAAATTTCCGGCAAAGTTATTGGCAGCCGAATATCATCAACGGTGGGAAGTCGAAAATACAATTGATGAATTCAAAGTACATTTGTTAGAACGAAAAACTCATATTCGCTCTCAAAGACCAAGAGAAGTAGTACAAGAAATTTATGGTCTATTATTAGGACCGAAGAGCTGTGCGATCATTAATTTGTCAAACAGCTTGGGGTGCAGAAATTTCCCCATTAAGTATTTCTTTCACAGGTACATTACGAGTTATTCGTCGTGCTGTCCCAAAATTCCAGCGATTAGAACCAAAAGAAATCCCCTTTTTTTAACTTGGTTGAATTTGGAGATTCTTGATGCGACTTTGCCACAAAGAGTTGAGAGAAATAACCCAAGAGTTGTCAAAAAACCTGTTTCAAAATTTAAATCCAAAAAAGTTAAACACAGAGGTACTGGAATAAAAATTAATTCTCCTGTTTTTAATATTTTAAAGCCTCCCAACCCTTAAGTAAACCGTATTGCAATATATCAAAAGAAACCTCGCTCATATTGAACAGCTAATCGAGTCAGGTGCGACCCTCGAACGCCTGAGCAAAAAGCAATATAAAACCTTGCTAGTCCTCACAGAGGTCTATCGCCAACAGCAATGGTTATTTGATAACAATAAACAGAGCATTGAGGATAGAATAGTAAGTTTAAGTCAACCCCACATTCGTCCTATTGTCAGAGGAAAAGCAGGAAAAAGCGTAGAGTTTGGAGCCAAAATATCAGCCAGTTGTTTTGAGGGATATGTATTTTTAGACCGGATGAGCTGGGATAACTTTAACGAATCAGGGGACTTAAAAACACTCATTTGAAGCCTATCATAAATTCACAGGGTATTATCCAGAGTCAGTTCATGCAGATCGCATTTACCGAAAGCGGGAAAACCGAGCATGGTGTAAAGAAAAAGGAATTAGGCTGAGTGGCCCGCCATTAGGAAGACCGCCAGCAAATGTGAGTAAATCAAAAAAGAGGCAAGCGTTGGAAGATGACAGAATTAGGAATGCGATTGAGGGTAAATTCGGGGAAGGTAAACGAAGATTCGGTCTCAATCGAATCATGGCAAAACTTGATAATACTTCACAAACAACTATTGCTATCACTTTTTTAGTCATGAACCTTTCTACCTGGTGGCGCCAGGTTCTTTATGTGTTTTTATGTCGAGCGGATCAAACAAAGCCTGTTTTTGGATTTAACATAATTTGCGCTTATATTTCTCTCAAAATCAGGCAGGAAAAACTCATCTTTAACTCGGTTTGAATATATCGATCACTCCTGCTAGTGGTCTGCGATCAATTATTCAGCAAACCCTATTTAGTGAAACAACTGACGGTTGAGGGCGGCGTGATTTCTAAATCCGAATATCAGTTATTAATGAATGCGCTTTCTTTGCGGAACGCTATTGCTCATGGGTTTAAAACTACACAACTTACGCAAAATTATGTGTGCGAACTGATTGAGGTTACAGAGAAAATATTGAAAGATAATACGGCGGTTGTGTAAAGCAAAAAGGTTGGGTTTCCTTTCGTTAACCCAACCTATTAATAATGTAATGAAATCAAACTTCAGAGTTTAGCCTTGATTCACCACAGTCGGTTTTAAACTTTCCTGTGACTTCGATCGATCTAAACCATTTTGAACTTCCACAGATTCCTTAATCGGTTTCCGGGATTCAATTAAACTCAAAGCTTTGTTGACACTTTCAGGTAAAATCACTACCAAACTGCCGGCCGGCGCCTCATCTAAAGCCTTGTTAACGGCCGTTGTTTCGTCGAGAATCAACTCGTATTCAACTTGAGATTTGTTTGCGGTTCCTGCAGAAATTGCCTCTGCAATTCCCTGGCAAATTAACTGTGCCACAGCACCGGGTTCTCGCCCGCGCCTGTCAATATCTTCCTTGACAAGAATGCGATCGAACATCTCGGCCGAAAGTTTGCCCAGCGTGACAAAATCTTCATCTCGCCGGTCTCCGGGGGCCCCGACAACCCCGATCCGCAGTCCCTGCCAATTCAGCACGAAACTGCCCAAAGCTTTGTAGCTGTGGGGGTTGTGGGCGTAGTCGAGCAAAGCGTGATAGTTGCCCAATTTAAACAAATTCATCCGTCCGGGAGTTTGACCCACCGATGCTTGGAAGCTTGACAAAGCCGATCGAATATCTTCTATTTTCACTCCTTGGGCAAAAGCCGCCAAACAAGCTGCTAAAGCATTAGCAATCATAAACGGCGCGCGCCCGCCCATCGTCAGCGGCACGTTCACAGCCTGCTCAATTCTCAGCGTCCAATCGCCTTTCAATATCGACAAATACCCATTTTCGTAAATCGCTGCCAGCCCGCCTGCAGCGGTATGTTTGGCAACCAGTTCGTTGTCCGGGTTCATCGAAAAATATGCAATTTGAGCCTTGACACGCTGCGCCATTTGTGATACTAGCGGGTCGTCGGCATTTAAAACAGCATAGCCTTTGGGCATTACCGACTCGACGAGGACGCTCTTGAGTTTTGCCAATTGTTCCACGGTGTCGATGTCGCCAATTCCCAAGTGATCGGCCGCGACGTTCAAGACGACGCCGACATCGCACTGATCGAAGCCGAGGCCCGAGCGCAAAATTCCGCCTCTAGCCGTTTCCAGCACCGCTACTTCCACCGTCGGGTCAGACAAAATCAACTGAGCACTCTGCGGCCCGGTATTGTCTCCGCTTTCGACCAAATAATCGCCGATGTAAGTGCCGTCGGTAGTCGTGTACCCGGTAATCTGACCGGTCTGCTTGACAATGTGGGCAAGCAGGCGAGTGGTTGTAGTTTTGCCGTTGGTTCCCGTTACCGCTAAAATTGGCACCCGGCTGGGTTGAGGCGAGGGGAAAAGCATATCGAAGACAGCGCCGGCGACGTTGCGGGGCAAACCCTGACTCGGGGCGACGTGCATTCTGAAACCCGGTGCTGCGTTGACTTCGACGATGACGCCGTTGACATCGCGCAGCGGTTGGGAGATGTCGGGAGTTACTACGTCAATGCCGGCGATGTCCAAACCGATAATTTTGGCGACTCTAGAAAACAGCCAGACGTTTTCTGGGTGAATTTCGTCGGTGCGATCGACTGCAATGCCACCGGTACTCAAGTTTGCTGTCGCGCGCAAAAATACTCTTTCGCCGGCCGGCACTACGGAGTCCATCGCGTATCCTTGTTTTTGCAGCAAATCCAGGGACAATTTGTCGATCGTGATCCGGGTGAGTACGTTGTCGTGTCCGTCTCCTCGCTGCGGGTCGCGGTTTACTTCTTCAATAAGCTGTTCTACTGTAGACCTGCCGTTGCCTACGACGTTAGCCGGGACTCGTTCTGCGACTGCTATGACTTGCCCGTTGACTACTAATACTCTGTGGTCGCGACCGACGTAATAGCGCTCGACAATGACGCTTTTTGTTTTTGATGCGGCGCTGGCTAAGTCGTAGGCTTCTTCTGCTGCTTCCCAGGAATTGATGTCGATCGTAATGCCGCGGCCGTGGTTGCCGTCTAGGGGTTTGAGGACGATCGGATAACCGCCGACATCTTCGATCGCCCCGCGCAGTTCATCCAAATAATGAATCACCGTTCCTCTGGGAACCGGTACACCGGCGCTGGCGAGGATATTTTTGGTACCTTCCTTGTCACAGGCAAGTTCTACTCCCAAAACTCCCGTCCGGTTGCTCAGAGTTGCCTGAATCCGCTTTTGGTGAACCCCGTAGCCGAGTTGAATCATAAACCGGGCGCTCAAAGGTATCCAAGGAATGCCGCGCGCTTCTGCTTCCTTAATCAGTGTTTCCGTGCTCGGCCCGAGTGCCGCCGACGCAGCAAACTCTCTCAGGTCTCTCAAATCTTGGACTAATTCTGCTGCTGGATAAGTGCCTGTCTCGGCAATGCTTTGGCACATCCGCACGCCCGCCCGGGCTGCATAGCGACCTGCTTGTTCGTGTTGATACTCAATTACTACTTGGTAAATGCCTGGGGTCGCAGTCTCGCGGGTGCGGCCGAACCCGACCGGCATTCCTGCCATTTCCTGAAGTTCTAGGGCGACGTGTTCGATTACGTGTCCCATCATTGTGCCTTCTCTGACCCGTTGCAGGAATCCTCCCTGATGGCCTGGTGAACAGTGATGGTCGTTCAAACTCGGAAGTGCGGCGATCAACCCTTCATAGAAGCCAGGAATTTCGGATGTTTTTTTATCTGCCCACTCCTCTAAATCCAGACGCATCAGGACGAGTTTCTGGCGTCGGATGCTCCAGTAGTTGGGGCCGCGTAAGGTCTGGATTTTAAGTATTTTCATGGCAGTTAGAGGGGTATGGGGCGCGAAATCTTATAGATAATTGGAGCATTTATTCAATTTCGATCTAGATTGCTCGATCGACTGTTCGCTGCGAACAGTTTGGGAGTGAATTTCCAGTTATGGGCTACCCAATTGAAAATTCATGCCCGTACGATCGGCTAAAAACAAGTACAGGCCAATGGCTAGCCAAAACTCAAAGCCCGAAGCTAGAATTTTCTGTGGTTCGGCCTGGGGTCAGACCGTGGCGGCTTCGGAATCTATTCTATTTTTGTATCCATGATTCGGCCGGAATGTCGCCTAATTTCTGCCGAATCAATGACAAGAGATGTTCTACGTTAGTTTGCTGTCCGGCATTCGGGGGGCCAGCCAGACTCGGAACAGGCTCCTGATGGCATTGGTTTGCCGAGGGGCATATTGTAGCAATCTCCGTGACATAGAACGTGCAAGCGCATATTGAACAGACTTAAGGGTTCTGTCGCTCCTACCATAGACTCATTGGTATAAAAATTTTCCCTAGAATCAACAATAGTCACACTGCCTTTACCGAGAATTTTCATAGTATCGTCTCCCTCAAACAAGGCGCAGGTGTCTTCGTCAATACCAATAGCGAGGCGATCTGGATGGCAAGCCACAGCCGACAGCAAGCGAGCCATGCGGTTGCGGTTGTGAAAATGCTGATCGACGATGATCTCAGGAATAATGTTAAGTCCGTTTGCCATGTCTACTAAAGAGCGGTTTGGTGACGCCCCACTCCCACCGCCTGCAATCATGTGATATCCCATCACCGCAGCACCCGCGCTGGTGCCAGCGAGCGTAATCTTGCCTTCGAGAGTTTCTTTGCGAATTTTTTCCATCAGCGGGGTGTCCGCCAGCAGTCCACAGAGCCGCAGTTGGTCGCCGCCTGTGATGAATACGCCCGTACAGTCTTCTAAGTAATCTTTCCAGACGGGGTTTTCGCCTTGTTCGCGTTCGCGGATGTCCACTACTTTGACTGCGCTAACGCCCATTTCGTCAAATATGGTGCGGTAGCGGTTGCTAATTCCTTCGGGATCTCGCGAAGCGCACGGAACGATCGCCAGCCGAGCGTTTGCACCCCCAGCACGGCAAAAAAAGGTGTTCAAAATCTCTCGCCCGTGAACTTTGTCTTCGGCTCCACCGATGACCATAATCGAGGTTTTCGTGCGCTGGGGAATATTATGTTCAAGAGCTTGAGATGTCAACTGCTGCATGGTGTGTCTTCCTCTGTTGGATGTGAAATTCAATTTTGCCGTTGCTGTGGGTACAATAGGGCTTTTTAAGAATAAATTTTTGTTTGTGGCAGTGAGGTGCGATCGCCGATCGCGCGATCCCGCAGTTGTTTGGCGGCGAGTTTGCTTGCAGTCGCTGTCATGAAAAACTGATTTATTGTTGTACAAAACAGGCCCGCCGACAAAGGAAGAGAATTTAACTTGCAAAAATTTTCAGAAATTATAAGAAATTATAAAGAATAAAGCAATTACTGAAAACTGAACTCCCCCTAAAGGTCAAACTAGAGGTGATGTATCAATAAAATTCCAATAATTGTGCGCTTTGACGTAGTTACCTTATTTCCAGAATTTTTCCGGGCTCCCCTAGAGTCGGGACTGATGGGCAAAGCCTTAGCTAAAAAGATTGCTGAGGTGAATTTTGTCAATCCCCGCGATTTTACCACAGACAAACACCAGCGAGTCGATGACGAGCCTTACGGGGGCGGAGTGGGGATGCTGATGAAGCCGGAACCGATTTTTGCTGCGGTGGAGTCGCTGCCGGTTTTGCCGCGGCGGGAGGTGATTTTGCTGACTCCCCAGGGGGAACCGATGCAGCAGGGGATGTTTCGGGAGTTGGCGGTCGATCGCGATCAGTTGGTGTTGATTTGCGGTCATTATGAAGGTGTGGACGATCGAGTGCTGCATTTAGTCACTCGCGAGGTATCTTTGGGGGATTTTGTACTCACGGGGGGTGAAATTCCGGCTTTGGCTTTGATAAATGGGGTTTTGCGATTGCTGCGGGGAACTGTTGCCAAGGAAGATTCCCTAAAGTTTGAGAGTTTTGAGGACGGACTTTTGGATTATCCCCAGTACACTCGACCGGCGGATTTTCGGGGATTGAAGGTGCCCGACGTGTTGCTGTCTGGTAATCACGCAGAAATTGCTCGCTGGCGCAGGGAACAGCAAATTGAAAGAACTAGATCGCGCCGGCTGGATTTGTACGATCGGTGGTTGGAGGACGGGGGAGAATAGGACAAGGTAGAAAGAAGAAGTTATCCCATACGATCGATCGGGCAAACTCATAGCCCAATTCGATCGGCAACGCCGATTGTTGCAACACTTCTGCTGATTGAAGCTTTCAAACCTTCAGCAGCTAAAAGCTGTTTTAGTCGATTTGTCTCAGATTTAGTTCCGATAAAAACAGAGCCAGGTATCTTCTTTTTTAGCTTCATAGCTGAAGCTAAGGACAACGACATAGTATCACGCAGAATTTTTGTTACAACTGTTGCACGTTGTTCTTTTTCCAATACAATCAAGTTCCAAGTCCCTTCTTTTGCTAAAATCTCTTCTCTCATTTTGTTAGGCATAGCATCATTATCTAATTCGATTGCCTCCCCGCAATTATGGCAGTCATAACATAGATGCCAGACAACTTTTTTGTCAAAGACTGATTGACCGACAAACATCTGTACGTGTTTGTCACAATTCCTACACAGTCCGTCAATTAAAATCATATTTTTTCACTAATATCCGCACAAATATGAAATAATTGTCTTTCGATATACTTCCAAAACTTAAATTTTACATGAACATCCGCATCGGCAACGGCTACGACATTCATTGCTTAGTTCCAGAACGCCCCCTCATCCTCGGCGGCGTCCACATTCCCCACGAATTAGGCTTATTAGGACACAGCGACGCCGACGTACTTACCCACGCTATCATGGACGCGATGCTCGGAGCTCTCAGCTTAGGAGATATCGGTCTGTATTTCCCGCCGACTGACTCGAAATGGAAAGGTGCTGATAGTCTCGTATTGCTGGCACAAGTCAATCAGTTAATATTAGATAAAGGCTGGGAAATCGGGAATATTGATTCGGTGGTGGTGGCAGAACGTCCAAAGCTGAAACCGCATATTGAGCAAATGCGCGATCGGCTTTCTACTGTCCTACAATTAAAGCCTGACCAAATCGGCATCAAAGCTACTACAAACGAAAAGTTAGGGCCCGTGGGGAGAGAAGAAGGAATTGCAGCCTATGCTGTAGTTTTAGTGTCCAAAAATTAAAAAAGTGGTTTGATAGTAGAAGTTGAATTTACTTAAACTTATACGCTAGGAAGGCTGAAACCATGCAAACTGAAACGTTGGAAGTAGAATTCCCCAGAGACGCGGATATTATCGCGTTGGATAAGGACGATCGCATAGTCGTGCTAATCGAGGTCAAAATTAATCAAGGTAAAGAAAAGGCAGCCAAACAGAGCATTATCGTTCGCGCGCTCAAACAAATAAAACATTTCCTCTCAAAGCTCTCCGAAAAAAATGTGGTAATTCCTTATGCTATGATTGTCACTCTCGAAAATATAATGGTTTTTAAATGGGACGGCACTGTTTTGTCTGAAGCTGTTTTATCGTTAAAAACGGCTGACATCCTTCACTATTATGACTCAAAATTAGGCGATCAGCGGATATTTGTGCCATACCTAACTAGGCTGATTGAAGCATGGTTGCGTGACTTAGCTTATAATTGGAAGTCTGAGATTCCACCAGCATCGGAACAGATAGCAGCAATCGGTTTGCTGCCGTTGCTAGCAGGTGGAACAACAAAGTCAGAGGTAAAAATTGGTGGTGATTTTATATATAGAAACTAACTTTTTGATGAGTATTGCTACAGGAAGCGATCCTAATGCCAATAACTTGTTACTGAATGTACCAACATCAGTCCGCATTGCCATACCTGCTATTTGCTGCATGGAAGCTCTCTCGGCTTTAGAAGACGATATCAAGCGCCGCAACCGTTTTGCAGATGAACAGAAAAAACAAATTAGCCAGCTCAAGCGCGATCTTACTTCGCCTTATGCTAAGTCTCTTTTATTCCATGTAGAAGAGTCTTTGAATGAAAATGAAGGATTGCTCAATAATATTAAAGTACGTCTTTTTGAGGCTCTTGAATTATTGGCTGACAATGTGGAGATGATGGAACTAACAGCAGATACACTGCGAGAAAGCTTGAATACAGTTGTTATTGAAGAAGACCCGACAGACAATTTGATACTCCACTGCATCTTGAATCACGCACACTTACACGCTAATGAAGTCAAGGTGTTTTTGAGCAATAATACAAAAGAATTTAGTGTATCGGAAGTTCAAGAGGCTTTGCGGGAAGTAGGGATAACCAAGTATTTTTCACGCACTGAAGACTTTCTTGGTTGGTTACAATCTCAGTCATAGTTGCACGCAGGTGGTAAACTAAAAAATTATGAAAATTTCTATGATGCTACATTCAAGACTGCGCTGGCTGGCGATTCTACTCGCGGCAATTGCCACTATAACTCTGTCTGCGTGCACTCCAGCCCGATTGACTAACTTAGTAAACAGACTCGTCGTTCCCACCCCCAGCGGCCCAGCTACCTTTAACTACCCCCTAAATCAATCTGCATACAGCGTTTTTGGCTATATGTACGAGGGACTAATCAACGAAAACGGCTTGACCTCGGAGTTAGAACCCGGTTTAGCTGAGTCGTGGGAAGTTTCTAAAGATGGCAAAAAGATTGTCTTCACCCTGCGAGAGGGGTTGAAATGGTCGGACGGCGAACCGATGACTACTGATGACATTATCTTCAGCTATGAAAAGATTTATTTCAATGACAAAATTCCTAGCGGTTTGAAAGATACTCTGAGAGTTGGCATGAGTCGCCAATTCCCAAAAGTTAAAAAAATAGACAGCCGCCGCGTTGAATTTTCCGTTGCAGAACCCTTTGCTCCATTTATTAGATATGCTGGGGGAATCCCAATTTTACCAGCTCATATTTTACAGCAAGCTGTCGATAATACAGATGCAGAGGGCAAGCCTCAATTCTTGGCTACTTGGGGCACGGATACTGACCCTAAAAAAATTGTGGGGAATGGTCAATACCGAATGCTGAGCTATACTCCTAATCAGCGCGTTGTTTTGGAACGAAATCCGTATTTTTGGCGCAAAGATGCTGAGGGAAATGTTCAGCCTTACATCCAGCAAATTGTTTGGCAAATTATCGAAAATACTGATAATCAACTGCTGAATTTTCGATCGGGCGATTTGGATACTCTGAACGTGGAGCCGGAAGTGTTTCCGCTGCTGAAACGGGAGGAAAAACGCGGCAAATATACGGTCTTCAACGGCGGCCCGGATACTGGCACCGTCTTTATGTGTTTCAATCTGAATAAGGGGCGCAATGCTCAAAATCAGCCGTTTGTAGACCCAATTAAGTCTCGGTGGTTCGCGAGTAAAGAATTTCGGCAGGCGATCGCCTATGGCATCAACCGCGAGGCGATGACTAACAATATCTATCGCGGACTTGGCGCGCCGCTGCATTCCCCAATTCCGGCGCAAAGCCCGTTCTACCTGTCCCCAGAACAGGGATTGAAAACTTACAGTTACGATTTGGAAAAAGCCAAAGAGTTGCTGTTAAGTGCTGGTTTTAAATATAACAGTGAGGGACAATTATTGGATGCAGAGAGCAACAAAGTGCGATTTACTTTGTTGATGGCTGCGGGTAAAAAAGTTCGGGAACAAATGGGAACACAGATTAAGCAAGATTTAGGCAAACTGGGGATGCAAATTGATACGCAGTTCCTGAGTTTTAACACTTATGTGGAAAAACTGCGATTGACGCGGAATTGGGATACTTACTTGGGCGGTTTTACGGGAGGTACTGAACCGCACAGCGGCTACAATATTTGGTCAGTCAATGGAACTTTGCACAGTTTCAACCAGGGCCCGCAATCCGGAGAACCCCCGATTAAAGGTTGGGAAGTGTACGACTGGGAGCAGAAAATCGATGACCTTTATGTGAAGGCTTCCCAGGAGCTTGATGAGGCGAAGCGCAAGGAGCTTTATGGAGAAACGCAGCGGATTATAGCGGAACAAGTTCCTTTTGTTTATATGGTAAATCCGCTGACTTTTGAGGCGGTGCGCGATCGCGTTTCGGGAATTCGCTATAGTGCCCTCGGCGGTGCTTTCTGGAATTTGTACGAGCTGAAAATAACAGAATAGTCAGCATTTAGCAGTCATTAGTCAGTCATTAATTAATGGAACCTGAAATTTTACAGAAGTTACTCGAATCTGTGGCAGCAGGCGATGTGAGCCCGATCGCAGCTTTGGATAAATTAAAGCATTTTGACTTTGAACAAGTCGGCGATTTTGCCAAAATTGACCACCACCGTACTTTAAGAACGGGTTTTCCTGAAGTAATTTGGGGCCCGGGGAAAACGCCAGACCAAATTGTTGAGATTATCGAGGCGATGCGCGGGCGAAATTCTGCGGTGATGGCGACACGAATCGAACCGGAAGTTTTCGAGCAATTGCAACAAAAAATACCCGATTTGTGCTACTACCAAAAGGCTCGAATTTGTGCAATTTCAGCTAATTCCTCAACTCGGCAGCATCCGGGTACTGTGACTATTATCAGTGCGGGAACGGCGGATTTGCCTGTAGCGGAAGAGGCGGCAATTACTGCGGAACTTTGCGGCTTTCAGGTGCGACGTTTGTGGGATGTCGGAGTTGCCGGCATTCACCGCTTGCTGAGCAACCGGCACGTAATTACCGATGCTGATGTGTTGATTGCGGTTGCGGGTATGGAAGGCGCTTTGGCGAGTGTGGTTGCGGGTTTAGCAGATTGTCCGGTGATTGCTGTGCCGACAAGTGTAGGTTACGGCGCGAGTTTTGGCGGGATTGCTCCTCTTTTAACTATGCTCAATTCTTGTGCGGCTGGTGTGGGTGTGGTGAATATTGATAATGGGTTTGGGGCGGCGATTTTGGCTTGTCAAATTCTGAGAACTGCGGGGAAAGTGGAGAGAAGAGGAGAGGGGGAGAATAGTTAGAAACCCCCTCGATTAGATCAGACTAAGGCTAACTGTCACAGCACGATCGATTTTTAGGGTGCATCTTGCACCATTCTCAACAACACGCAAGATGCCTGTTCCACAAAGAGTGAGTTTTCTTGTGGGGTGGGCATCCTGCCCGCAAAAAAACCTCATTGAAAATGGTGCAACATTTCAGGTGCGTCAGACTCCGTTATTGAAAGATTATTGAAGATTACGGGTAGTAGAGCACCTTACTATACAGCATATTCCATGTATATATGATACAGTTTATTGAGTACATAAGCGAAAAAAATGAAACCTTATTCGATCGAG
>NZ_JAUBQM010000118.1:0-12640 GCF_036701245.1 Microcoleus sp. Pol14D4 | reverse complement strand
GCCAAAGAAATCTTCTCCAAAAGAAGTCGATCGATTAAATCTTTTGTTTCTGAGCTAATTACTTTGTTGGTCGGATTTTCGACAAATTGGCGGCCGCAACTTTGACATTTGTATTTTGGTTTTTTATTGTGAATTCTACCATTTTTAACTATGTGATTTGAACCACACTCAGGGCAATTTGGTCGTAAGGATAGCATATTATATGACTAAACTAATCTTGTTGGCAGATATCAAGGATTCCAGCAATAATCCCTGATGATAGCATAACTGTAACTCAACCTACATTCAAACGCGAAAAAAATATTAAAATCACAAAATTTGATTGTATAAGTTATAAAAGTATCCTATGTATTCAATTACTGTAATTAAATTTCACTACATATTTATTACTACCTATTTTGGGTGAATTAAAAACTTATCTAACTCAAAACTCAAAACTTTTACTAGCCGTCCTGGTTAAATCACCTGCTTTTAAGTCTGGATATTTTAACTGACAACTCAGGCAGGGTACGGGGGCACCGCTCCTACTCAACTCAAAACTCCTAAAAACTTATGGCACAAATTGGTTATCATGCTTCCCATGAACAGTTTAAGCCCAGCGAACTGCTGAAATATGTCCAAATGGCAGAACAAGCTGGCTTTACCCATGCCCTTTCTTCCGATCACTTTCATCCTTGGAGTGAAGCGCAAGGACAAAGTGGTTTTGCTTGGTCTTGGTTGGGTGCAGCAATGCAAGCAACGCCGAGGCTTTCCTATCGGGTTGTTTGCGCTCCCGGACAGCGGTATCATCCGGCTATTATTGCCCAAGCTGCGGCAACGTTGGCAGAAATGTTTCCAAATAGTTTTTGGCTCAGGGTTGGCAGCGGTCAAGCGTTGAACGATAAATATTACTGGGGATAAGTGACTTACTAAGAGCCGCAACACGCGCCTCAAAGAATGTGTCGATATTATCCGCGCCCTTTGGGCAGGAGAAACCGTCACCCATCCCGGTTTAGTGTGCGTAGAAGATGCAAAACTCTATACCCGCCCGGAAATTCTCCCATTAATTATCGGCGCGGCAGTTACCCCAGAAACAGCAGAATGGTTGGGAAGTTGAGCTGATGGATTAATTACTACTTCTCGCCCACCTGAAAAGTTAAAAAAAGTCGTCGATGCGTTTCGTCGCGGTGGGGGAGAAGGGAAACCAATGATTTGGAAAGTGCAGCTTTCCTATGACAGTAATGCAGACAAAGCACTACAAGGCGCTCACGATAAATGGCGTAGTAACATCTTCAGAAGCAAAATGTTGACCGAACTGATAACACCAAATCAATTTGATGCCACCGGGGAGTTTGTGAAACCAGAAGAGTTATATCAACACGTCCGCATCTCGGCAGACCAAGAGCAGCATATTGAGTCGTTGCAAAAAGATATTGAATAGGGGTTTGATGAACTAATTTTGCACAACGTTAACCGAGAACAAGAGCAGTTTATTGAGGTGTTTGGCGAAAATTTTGTGCCAGCACTGACAAAAAGTTGATGCTGGAAAATCAGTATGTAGATGCGATCGCCCTTATGATGGATACTGGTTCAAAAATCAATTAGGGTTTTTAGCAGCACTAGCAGGAAGCTATTTCGTAGGTTCCTCATGATTAGACAGTTGTTGTATCTGACTTTGGTCAACCAAAGCTTGATTAATTAGCGCCGTAGCACTCCCCCGACGGAGTAACTCGGTTGCATCAAGTAATTGAATAGAATTAATTGCAAACTGATTATTGGCTAATTTTTTACTAGATAAGGCTTGTAGCCCATAGTTTTGTGTAATTAATCGTGTCCTACTACTTACCTATTTTTAATCATCATCCACAAAGCCACAAAAGTTTCACTCCTCCTATCTCATAATGTCCAAGCAAGAATGACATCAGCCAAGTGATTTACTGCTGTTCATACAAGGAGCTGCTTTTTTTTTACCCAACAAATATCTGGATTTCGTCGATTTCGCTTACTTGGGGTATCGTTTCAATTGCCTCAGTTTCAAATAATCGTCTCCCTGTTTCTTTGAGCCAGGTGATGACCCTATTGTGCGTTATACCAGTACAACGCTCAATTTGTCTTGCGGCCCCATGCCATTACAGTATATTGCTTAAGCAAATTTGTTTGGCATCCTTGGAATCTCCCGGCTCACTATAGGTTGTGACACACATTTGCATGGCTTAAATGTATCGCACTGTTCTCAGTCTTGATTCCCATTTTTAAGTACATCTTTACCCTGGCATTTAGGGTATTGCATTTTTGAACTTTGAACAACTTTGCCTTTGTTCTGCTACTCCCTATGTTTGAATTTCATTATAAATATATGCCATGCCGCCTCTTCGGCAAGCAATTTTATATAACTAATTACTAATGAATAATGACTAATAAAAACCAATTCCCCGGCCTAACCAGGGAATGAAATATATTTAAAGAATAATGTTGTTTTAATAAATTGAATATGCCAAAAAGCGGCGATAATTTAGTAGCAGCCCTTGTTGATTTGAGAGTGGACGCCGGGGCGGGCATTCCTGTGCAGGTGCCGCACCCGATCGCATTTTCCAGTCTCAAGAAAACAGTTGCATTCATATTTGAGTACCAATTAAGCTTGGCTGCTGTTGCGAGTCTGGCTTGCCAGCTCCAACAGTTGCGCCCAGCGTTTTTGGACTTGTTTGGGAGTGCATTTGAGCGCCGTGGCGATCGCCTTATCGCTTTCTTGATTCCGCTTCATTTCTAACATTTGCTGCATTTCGGGCGCAAGTTGAGCGCGAAATGCTTCCCATTTGTCCGAAGTCATTCCCAGCTTTTGATCGACATCAGCACCCAGCCATTCGTGGACGAGTTTCCAATTTTGAGTGCGGGCAAATTTTTCGACGTGGTACTTAAACCGCTGTTGCAAGTAGTCGCGCTGGCGGGAAGACAAACCGAGTACGCGGTCAATTTCCGAAGCCGAAAGGTCTTGCAATTTTAAAGTTAAGTAATTCACGCATTCTGGCTGATTTTGCGATTCCAGATAGGCGATCAATTCCGAGACTACTCGATCGCGCAGCACAGCATCAGCCGGATCGACAGTTTCCGATACCATTTGCTCGCGCACTTGTTGCAGCGCCGGAGAGCGGCTGTACATTTCCGCCTCTTCTCCCTTGCCGGATTCTACAGCCATTTCAATGTCGATCGCAGTTTCCGGAGGCTGGCCCTTGGCAAATCCTTGAGCGCGCAACACGATCAGGCGTTGGCGGTTGCGGCCGGGCAAACCGATTTGGCGCTTGGCGTAGTGTTCGGTGAAAGCCATGTACTCAGCCAATTCTAGCTGGGTGCGGGGCTGGTAGGTGACATCGAGTTGGTGTTCGCGGCGGAAAGCTCGCAGAGATTCGATGTAAAAGCCTTGCAAAAAGTCTTCAATCATGTTGTAGCGAGCTTGGAAGTTCAAGTTCGATCGGAAAGAAGCAACATGGCGGTAAATCATCGCCGCGAGGTGAGAGTGCAGTTCGACGCGGCCTTGTTTGGAACCGAGGCGGTAGTATTGCAGGATTTTTTGCAACCGGTGCTCGGCCAAGGTGATTTGCCAAGCTTCAACTTCGCCGGAAATTTGGATGCGATCGCTTTTTTGGCAAATCCGTTCAACTTCCTTAGCAATCCGCATCGCCACTGTTTGAGCGCTGCGGCTGGCAGTTTTCATTTCGGCTTGCAATTCTTTGAGGGCGAAGTTAGCCAAAGCGAGGATATCGATGCTGGGAACAGTATTGATTTCAGCGGTTGGTTCCGGAATGCAGTTGAGATCAGAAGCGGTGTTGCAGTTGACGGTGTTGGTGGCAGCTTTGACAGTCATGGCGTTTATCGGGTGGTAGGACACAGCGGGTGTGCGAGGACATTTCTCAGAGAGTGAGGTGGCAGTTGCTGGCGGTTTCGCTTGCTGTGCTGATTCAACTCTCTATACATTGAATATTACGGAAGTAGAGATAACCGCAGTGATGCCAGTGTTCCACTCTCTCATGCAACAGTTTTTGGCTGCTGAATCTGATTCTAAGCGCTGACTGTGGAATATTGGTTTTATTGCCATTAAAGCCTTACTGTACAAGCATTCTGAGCTGTTAGTCGTGTGGGGCGATCGCGAAAAAGATTGACGGTGTTCCAGGGCCGCTGAGTGGACGATTTACAAACTGGTTTTTTAAGGGTTTGAAGTTCTGGAATCGGGATGGGAGAAAATGTAGCGAAAACCCATGTCTTCTGAACCTACGCAACCGCAGTTAGGAAACCCGGTTAATCTGAAAATTTGCTTTTAGTAAAACGCGCAACGGCTTTTTTTGAACGAACCGCGAAGACGCAAATGACACGTTCGGCGAAGCCGTTCCCAAAGGGTAGGAAGATAAAAAAAAGTAGGATGTGGTGCGGTGAACAGAGAAGCCTGTCAACAAACTCACCCCGATTCTCTCTCTAATATCAAAGTCACCGGCCCGTCATTCTCGATCGAGACTTGCATCATCGCTCCAAACAAGCCTGTTTCAACTTTTAAGCCGCTCTGGCGCAACTTTTCGACAAATTTATCATAAATAATTTCGGCTCGTTCAGGAGCCGCTGCTAGATCGAAGGAAGGTCGCCGACCTTTGCGACAATCGCCGTAGAGCGTAAACTGACTGACAACCAGCAACTCGCCACCGATGTCTTGTACGGACTTGTCCCAGCGCCCGGTATCCGTAGCAGAGTCGGGAAACAAACGCAATTCTAGGCATTTGCGAGCCATCCAATCGAGTTCTGCTTCGGTGTCGGTGTCTGCAATACCTACAAGCAAGTTAAGTCCGCGGCCAATTTTGCCGACAATTTGACCTTCTATTTCGACTTGAGATGATTTTACTCGCTGGATGATGACTCGCATTGACTTGCTTTTTGGTAGCGTCTTAGGATTATTTGAACAGCAGCGCAATCGCCGTGTCGCTATGAAAATGAAAACGGTCCGATACACCGATGTCGGCAAAGTCCAACAATTATGGTCGAAGTAGGAAATTCAGGGTTAATACATCTTCTTTTTGCCTAAATCTTGTTCAGAAATGAATCCAATTGAATGGCAGTGGCAATATATCAAAAAAAATCAACTAGCCGGAAAAATGTTTGAGGATGAATTAGAGCTCGCTTATGCTGTAATTCATGGGGTATAAGTTAGAGCAGAAAAAGGAAAGTATACTACAGAAGCTGTTCAATTTAACTCCCATTAAGTTACTTAATCCTTCCTTACATACTTGTAAATATTTCCCTTGACTTACTTAATCACTAATCACCAATCACCAAGGACTCCCAATCATCACAAAAGCCGACCAATAATAAGGATGCGACAACTTTAAATCCGCAAACCCTTGCAGCGAAGCCGGCAACTCCACCCCCTCACCCCGACTCAAACCCCGCAATCTGCCACCCTCCAAACGCACATCTCCCCGCAACATCGCAATTTGCGCTTGTCGCAGCGCCGCCCCCTTAATTCGCGCCGTCTTCAACTGCTGGTAAAACTCACTCATCAATCCCAAAGTACCTTCATCACTCACGTACCACAAACTTCCCAAAGCCGTTTGCACCCCCGCTTGCAGCGCCAACCCCCCGAAACCCAACTCCGCCTGTGCATCTCCCACCGCAGTCCGACAAGCACTTAAAACTAACATATTCACCTGCGGATCATTCAATTTCAAATCTCGCAATTGATCCAGTCGCAGCCGACTATTCCACAACTGAATAAAAGAATTATTCGGTGATCCAGGTCGAAATTCACCGTGAGTAGCTAAGTGAATAATGCCAAAAGGCCGGCTTTGATGCTGTCGCTTCAAATTATCCAAAGTGAAACCCTCATTTAGAAAAGTAACTCCCGGCCACTCTCTAGAAATAGCGGCTATTTCAGCAGGAACCGCAGGCAAAGGATTCAACTCGGAAAATTCCGAGGCACCCATTGCTAAAACTTGAGAATTTCTCAGATCGACGTAGCGAGTATCTGTTAAATTAATGCTGGGCATCAGGCTGAGACTGTACTTTTCTACCAAAAATTGGTGTCCGTCGTGCAAAGCAGCAAAGGGCATACCTCTCAAACCTCGATCGACAACAAAGGAAATAGTATCGGTTTCGCAGTGTTTCAAACTGTCCTCTAAAGGCGCAATGATCCACTTATAAAGCTGTTGGGAAGATGGTAGATAACTCGTAGTAGCCCGCACCCCCGGTTTGGTAATCTCATCCCTGAACTGAGTGACAACTTTCAGCAGTTGTGCCCGGTTCGCAGCCGGCACACTTTTGTGAACCACTTCACCGCAAGAAGTAATCAGCATTAAATTTAATTCTTCGGGCTGCGAGAATAGATAAATTAAGCTGGGTTTCGTGCTGGTTTGTGCGCCCACCGATGCTAACTTTGTTTTAATTTCCTCTGGGGATACCAACTCGTTACTGATGTTTATCCCTAAATATTCCCCAAATTCTTGGCTGAAAGATTTGTCCAGCAGAGACAAAGCTGCCGATATTTTTCCGGTCTCCAAATTCCTGCCGATGTCACCCCGAAATGCTGACTGAATAACTGAATCTCTGATATTTGAATTGAGGAAATTTCTCATTTCTCTGGGAGAGTGCATTCTTTCGGGGGGCATCCTTTCTCCGGGTTTTCCTATATCTCGCGATATTCTGTTTTGGTTCTGCCGCTGTTCGCGACTAAAGGGTTGGTTGCGATCGGGAAAAACCCGGTTTCTATCTAATGGAAATCTACCGCTTGGCGATGGTGGCGGAGGATTTGTACCGGGTTGATTTATATCGGGTTGATTTGTACCGGGTTGATTTATACCGGGTTGATTTGTACCGGGTTGATTTATACCGGGTTGATTTGTACCGGGTTGATTTGTACCGGGTTGATTTATACCGGGTTGATTTGTACCGGGTTGATTTGTACCGGGTTGATTTGTACCGGGTTGATTTGTACCGGGTTGATTTGTAGTGACGATCGCACTATTGCCTTGAGTGTAAGAATTTATGAAAGATCGGCCCTGAGTAATCGTACCCACAGGATTACTGGCGATCGCCCCAGCAGTACCGTTAGTCGTCGCATCTCCCACCGCAAAAGGCGTCGGCGGAGTGGCATCGCCGCCCCCGTGGCGGATCGTAACTGTACCGGGTTGAGTGTCGCCAAGAGTCGAGATGCTAACAGGAGTGCCGTTTTGGTCAAAACTACCCGTCACTCGCACTAAAGCCGGAGTTGCGAGTTCAACATTACTGCCCGGAGCATCGATCGATGCAACCCTAATATCATTTTGAGCGTTAAGATTTACTGTAGAAGTGCGATCGATCCTAACAACAGGATTAACATTTATTTGCCCAATTCGGATTTCGTTTCCAGCTAAAATTCCGACACTTTCAACTGCACTTATATTACCAGTGCTGACGGTTCCCCTGGCGCTAGCGACATCAACTGCAACTCCCTGTAACTCCCCTGAATTCACATCCAGCGGTGCTGTTAAATTGACATTTCCTGTTGTAGCATCCGTATTGCCAATATTAATACTTCCAGAATTGCTAGTTACATTAACTCCAACTCCTCGCAAATCCCCTGAATTGACATCCCGCGGTGCTGTTAAATTGACAGTATTTTCGGTTGCTGTAGCGCTTCCAATATCCATACTTCCCGAAGAGCTATTTACATTAACTCTTGTTCCCAGCAAATTCCCCGAATTTACATTTCCCGATCCTCTTATATTAATATTCCCAATAGATGTAGTATTACCGATCGCAATATTTCCGCTATCGCTCTTTAGTTCCACTGCTCCCCCCAGCAAACTCCCTGAATTTAAGTTGCTGGTCGCTCTCAAAGCAATCGTAGCCTCCGGAGCATTGATCGAATCAACACTAATATTATTTAGGGCGTCCAGATTGACTACGGGAATGATGGGATTAACTGGATTTGTGGTGACAGGATTAACAGTTATTGCCCCCGGGCTGATGTCCTGTCCGGCTACAATTCTGACATCTCCCGAAGTAGCGATCGCACCCGTATTAACACTCCCATTGGTGCTGCTAGCACTGACAGTCGCAGCGGTTAGATTGTCAACCGTTAAGTCCCTAAAAGCTGTCAAATTGATATTCTCGGTTGCTGTAATATTGACGGGTGTAGTATTAGGAACAATGATATTGGCATCAGTCAAAACTCCCACTGCTCCGGAGTTACTGGTAATATCAACTTTAGAACCCTGCAAAGTCCCAAAATTCACATTGCCAAAAGCTTTAAGTTCGATCGCCCCGGAATTTCCAGTATCGATCGATCCTGTGACGATATTACCCCGAACAGTATTCAGACTAATACTGCCGTTGATATCAGCACGAGAAATGTCACTTGTCAAGATAATATTGTCATTAGCTTGAATATTAATTGTCGAACTAGACGTTAATCTGCCCCCAACTAGCACTTCTGCTTCCCTACTTTCTAGACTAATTTGACCGCCATTAATATCTCTAGTTGCGATATTTCCCAGCGCTGACAAAATTACCGGCCCACCTGCTGAAATATTTTCAACTGAAATCAAATTGCTTGATAAAATTGGATTTGTAAAGATTGAATCTTCACCTAAACTGTTACTAACAGGATTTAGCAGAGTTGCCACTCCCGCCCGCAAAATTAAGGCGGGACTGCTGCTTAAAATAGCAATATCTGGATCGTCGGGATTCACATTTTCCCTACCCAATGCAATATCAGGGCCGGTAATTGTAATATCCTCGGCAACAATGCTCCCCTTCGCCTCGACTTTCAGCGAAACACCAGTATAATCTCCCAAGAAAACATCTCCTTCCGAACTGATAATCGGGTCAAATAAACTCACGAAATTTCCCGGCATTCCTGACAAATTCCGCACCGAGAAATTGCCCCCCGAAACAAAGTGGGAATCCCCCGAAATAACACCGTTGCTCACCAAACTCAAATTGCCACCGCTTTGGAATTGCGGGGGAAGAGATGAGCCGCCGATCGCATTTTGAGTGAGAATATCAATAGTGCGATCGGCTTGAATGTATAAATTCCCCCCAGCCTGCGCCAAAAAAGGATTCTGGGCGCTGTCCCTGATCCGCACCGCATCCCCACCCAGCAAACTCAAATTCCCCGTAGTTTGCAGCCTAGCACCCGCTAACGTGAGATTTTCTGCAGCCCATAAATTCGCACTTCCCGCATTCAACTGCGGCAGCCCAGACACATTAGCAGCAATCGCCACATCCCCAGAATTTACCTGCAAACCAGAACCCACAAGCCTCACAGAACCGTCATCAGCAACCGCAACACCAGCCGCCTGATTTTGCCCCGTACCTGTCAGCAACTGTGGCAAAGAAATAGGATTCAAAGTCTGTTTAGAATTACCAACATTCCCGCCAGTTGCTATTTCCAAACTCAACAGATGCCCTGGTTGACTAATTCGCAAAACCTGAGATCCCGGAACCGCAGCAACAGTAATTTGCCCGCCCGGGGCCGACAACTGCCCGGTACTAACAACCGTACCGCCAAGCAAAGCCAAATTTTGCCCCGGAGTCACAGCTAAATTGCCAGCATTAACAATACTTCCCGGTACACCCGCACCAAAATTAAAAGCATTTGGCGTACCCACCAAGGCGCTAAAATTATTTGTACCCGCAGCATTAAACCAATTAGAACCAAAACCGACACCAGTAGCAGTAGTTGCAGTAAAAGCCGCCGGCACATTCAAACTCGCGTTCGGGCCAAACACAATCCCCGCAGGATTAATTAGAAACAGATTAGAATTGCCGCCCGTGACAGTAATTAAACCGTTAATTAGCGAAGCGTCCCCGCCAGCAATTCGAGCTAATATATTTTGAATAGCCGAATTTGTCAGAAAATTAGCAATTTGACCTTCATTCAAGCCGAACTGCCCAAAACTGTGAAAAAGATTCGCGCCGTCTCCCGACAAACTGCCCCCGTTGATATCATAGCGGTTGCCGCTGGGGGTGACAACAGTACCCGTACCGTCAGCAGCAGGCACTATAGGCTGTGCTTGCGCGAAAGTATTAAAAATTAACAAAGAAAACGGACAAATAAATAGCGCAACCTTTTTAATCTTTAAGTTGGCATTTTTCATAGCAGTAAGTAAAACTATCTCAATTGCCTTAATTATCGCACTTGCAAACAACTTACCCCTAAATAACAAATTAATTCGCTCATGACAACTCCCAAAATCAAAAGCCTCTACACAGACGGCGCTTGTTCCGGCAACCCAGGCCCAGGTGGCTGGGGTGCAGTAGTTTGTTTCGCCGACGGCAACTGTCACGAACTTGGGGGTGGAGACCCTCAAACTACTAACAACCGCATGGAAATGCAGGCCGCCGTCGCTGCGCTGGAATTTTTTGCGAATTCCGGTCAAACCGAACCAGTCACCGTTTACACCGACAGCGAATACGTTAAAAACGGCATCACTAAATGGATTCAAGGCTGGAAAAATAAGGGCTGGAAAACCTCAACCGGAAAAGATGTTGTCAACCAAGACCTCTGGCATCTGCTAGACAAGCTGAATTCCCGGCAAATCAAGTGGGAACACGTCCGCGGCCACTCCGGGGACTTCTACAACGACAGATGCGATGAAATTGCCCGCAGCTTCTCGCACAATCTCACTCCCGAACTGCAACAGCGCAAACCAACTGTAGGCGAGACTCAGGCCGACACTTTTGTCAGCGCGGCCACATCGCCCCTAGGTTCGGAAAACACAATTGTTTGGGAAGAAACGGACACAACTGGTAACAAAACGATAGAATCCTATGTCATAACTTCTGACCTTCCGATCTCCCACTCTACCATGATGGATTCAACTGCCGATACCCTGGAGAACTTGCCCCGCGAGGTGAGGGTTCAAGACCTCCGCAATCTGATCGAAACGTTGCACATCGCCGACGAGGTTGCGACGAAAGGCTACTTGATTACCAGTTCTGAACTGGCTGATTTGATGGATGTAAATGCCAGCGCTGTCACCAGTCGTGGAGACAACTGGGTTTGGCGAAATTGGGTAGTTTCGCGGGTGCGGCGCGAAGGCAACCAAATTCTCTGGCAATTAGAGAGAATCGACCACGTTAGTACAACTGATTAGTGGTTAGTCATGAGTTATTAGTTTATTAATGACTGATGACTAATGACTGTCTCCAAGCAAGATTGGGCCAAATTCCGTAGGGACACAACATTGTTGTGTCCTTTTAGTCATCAGTCATCAGTCATTAAATTGGAATGGTAGGCATTCACTCTTCTATATTGAAAACCATCTGCGTTGCATCTGCGCTTTCCCTATTAGGAAGCATCTCATATTTGTAAAAATACTTCTTCTGCCTCCTTACTTCTGTCTCCAGGTTCCTAGCTCCTAACTCCCAACTCCAATTGCTAGCTTGGCTGCATGCAAAAGTAAGATGCTCTCCCCTATTAAACATTTCCAACAATTAGACTATGAGTGCGATCGCTTCCATATTACCAAAGAATTGTCGCTTCACTTTCATGAGTCAACTTGGGGAACATATAGAAAAAAAAACCTCATAAACCACAAGGCTATTAGATCTAGGATATGACTAACTCAAGCGGCTAATTACTCATGCTGAAAATCTGCATAACCAGCAAAAAAAAATCAACATAGAAAAACCTGAAACGATCGCCCAAAGCAGTAAAGTCAGGCTCACCGTTTAAAAGAGTCCTTAAGAGTTCAACTTGCTCTCTCTATTTTTAGTTGATTGATAGAGTGCGATAGCGATGCGGGCCGACTAAACTTAAATTCCAACACAAACACAATCTGCATGGGAGTAAAAAGGCGATGAGTGTTCATATTGGCACTTCAGGTTGGAGTTACGACCATTGGGAAGGTGTGCTTTATCCCCACCAGCTACCGCCACGCTCTAGGCTCGATCGCTATATCCAGCACTATCAAACCGTCGAAGTTAATAGCACCTACTACCACTGGCCACCAAACACTACCTTTGCTAACTGGCGAGAGCGCCTCCCCCAAAGATTTCTCATGACCGTAAAAGCGCCCCGTGGTCTAACGCACTCCAAGCGTCTTTACTCGCCAGAACAGTGGTTGGAACGGATGAGTGAGGGACTTCAATGCTTGGACTCACGACTGGGTATTCTACTCGTCCAGCTTTCTCCCCAGTTCGGCTGCGACTCGGCCCGCCTAGCCTACTTTCTAGAACAGGTGCCGCGCTGGATCAAAGTAGCTGTTGAATTCCGACACCCAAGCTGGCACACAGAAGAGGTATTTTCACTGCTGGAACGCTCTGGAGCGGCTTACTGCGTGATGAGCGGGGCACACCTGCCGTGTATCCTCCGCGCCACGGGCTCATTCGTCTATGTGCGCCTCCACGGCCCCGACGCCAACAATCTCTACGGTGGCTCCTACTCGGATGATGATTTGCATTGGTGGGCCTCGCGCATCCACGAGTGGGAAAGTCAGGGGCGAACTGTGTTTGTCTACTTCAACAACGACGGAGAGGGAAATGCAGTGAGGAACGCTTCAAAGCTAAAAACCTTTGTGGAGAACGGTACTTCCTGACAAGCGAAGATGGAGAGCGTTCCCATTTTTCAATAGTCCGGACAGTTTTTATATGGCCCAATGGCTTATTCTGTAGGACTTCGCAGCCACTGTGGATAATTAAA
>NZ_JAUBQM010000117.1:0-12775 GCF_036701245.1 Microcoleus sp. Pol14D4 | reverse complement strand
TACATCATCAAATATTTTTAACTGGTTTACACACTGCTGTTATTGTACCTCATCTTTCTGAGAAAGGCTATATATCAAAAATAAGTGATACAACAGTCTAACAAGGGCGTGCAGCGGATGGCCTCAATACTCTGATAATGACTTGAAAATACTTGCCACCGCTGATGCCCAAGCCGTTATCTCGCAAACGCTGCCTGACTTTGGAGATGATTCGGAAGCTCGATCGAGAGTTAAGCTATAAATAAAACTCCGAGTTCTGCATCGATGCTTATTAGAAGCGAATAATTTCGATCGTGCATCGTGATCGCACAAAACAAACATCAAATTCTCGAAAGAAGTTGGTTTGCCCGAGAATTAATGGAACCTGAGAGGCTTGTGCCCAAGCAAATGCTAGGCGAACGGGTTCCAGATTCCCAATTTGAACATCTACAAATACACCCCGCGCCTCAACCGTTGCCAGATTTCCTGCCAATGGCAAGCGGACAGTTTGTTCCTCCCAAATTGCACCCAATTGCAGACCAATGTCATAAGGTAATAGATTGACCGCAGACCCAGTATCTAGCAGTGCATTCGCCGAGACAGAAAAGCCTGCATGAATAAGAGTTATGGGAATCGTGGGTAATGCTTCATCGTCAGAAAAGGGAAACTCGATCGAACTAGGCATGAGTAGATGCCTCTCGATCGTCTCGAATCATCTGCATCATAATGTTTGCCGCTTCCGTTGCATCGTAGAGCGATCGAACCGGATACTCTGATGCAGAAAAGATGACTTGTAGTTCAGCGTCTGGGATTTGCACTGCTAGGAGTTTGAAGAGTGATAATTTGTCTGACTGGCTCAGATTGTTCACCAAAGGTATTAACTCAGCGAGAGACATGGTTTAAACTCCCAGAAGTACGAGAATACATCTATCATAAACGCTGCCTGAGTTTGGAGATGGTTCGGAATCTCGATCGAGAATTAAGGATTCCGTAGGAGATTCCGATCAAACTTTATCCTGCCCAAAAACAAAGAAAAAGCCGCCCTAAAAGGCGACGTACTGAGCGTAGCCGAAGTGAGGGGACTTTAGCCCTCCGCTCATTACCAACAACTATCATGGCAACTCAACCGAACTTGGTTTAGCAATGTGAGGCAAGCCCCAGCCCAATTTTTCCCGCAAAATGTGGAAAAACTCAAAAGATTGCACCCGAATAAACCGGGCTGGATACGGAGATCGCTCGACTTGCACCCAATCTTCGGGCAGAACATAACATCCGCCGTTACCGTCTACCACCATCACCAGGCGGTTTGGACTCGCCGGCAAAATCTTGATCGGCTCAGTGTTGGAAAACACCAAAGCCCGCGAAGCCATTGAATGCGGGCAAATAGGCAGCAACTGCAACACCGGCACTCCGGGAATGATGACAGGGCCGCCGGCAGAAAGGGCGTAAGCTGTCGATCCTGTGGGAGTCGCGATGATGACTCCATCTGCGGCAATGTCAATAGAGGCGTGTTGCCCGATCGCCACTTCAAAATGACACATACAAGTCAGCGGTTCCCGGTGCAGCACCATTTCATTGAGACAAAGGGCTTCCCAGAGGCAGTCGTTTTCTCGAAACAGCCGCACCGCCAGCATCGATCTTTCTTCTATTTCGTATTCTCCGGCGATTACCTTTTCCAAAGCTTGCGGCAGCAAGTTCAGGTAAGTTTCTGTTAAAAAGCCCATGTGACCGGTATTGACAGTCAGCAGCGGCACTCCAATCGGAGCGACTTGGCGAAATGCCGACAGCACCGTACCGTCGCCGCCCAAAACCACTGCAAACTCCATGTCGCTGTCAAAACCGGGGGGGACGAGTTGTTCGATCTGAGTGTGGCACAGGGGTCGATCGGGGCTAGAATAGCCCAGAATTCCTCCGGAACCAGAAACCGAGCAAACCTCCCAGCCGCGGGCAGTCAGCTTGTCTTTCAACTCTGCGGCAATGCGACAAGCCACAGGTTTAACGTCGTTGTATATAATCCCAGCTTTCGGCACTTTAAAATGTAAAGGGCATTTTTTGTTTACTCCGTTTTTTAGTTTTAAGCTGCTCGTACTCTATTTCCTTGAGCTTCTTCAGAATCAGATTAAAGTATTCTTCGAGATAAGACTCCAAAGTAGTAGTTTCTTTGGGGTCGATTCCGAAGACACTGTAAACGTCATCCATCGGAGCTTTCAAGGGTTTTCCGGCGGCCAAAACTTCTGAAAAAGCCAATCTGTCAGCTACGTTCCAACTCCACTGAAAGAACTTAGCAAATTGACGAGTAGCCTTCAACAAGGCGTCTGGGGTGCGCGTAATTTTGGCTTGCTTCCCTGACAGCCGTTCGCACAACCGCACGATTTCTTCAGCATCCCAAGCGCGATTTCCCACAACCGGAAAGCTTTTTTTCTCGGTTTCGGGAACGGAAAGGGCCCGGACGGCAAATTTAGCAACGTCCTGAGTGTTCATGTAGGCAAGGGCTGACGGCTTGTTGGGCAGCCAGACTGCCTGATTGTCCAAAATCGGCATTGCATACAGACTCAGCAGTCCTTGTAAAAAGCCGCAAGGTCTCAAGATTGTATAGTCTAGACCGGATTCTGCTAAGAACAATTCGGTACAGCGCTTGATTTCCAACAAGGGGACTTGGGGATATTTCTCGGCATCGAGAAAGGAAAAGAATATGTAACGCTTGATGCCTGCTGCTGCTGCTGCTTGGATCAGCGATACTTTTCCGTCCCAGTCTACTCTTTTGATGCTGACAGAATCCGCAGCACTGGCTGTTGCTGCATCAATAATAGCACTGACGCCTTCTAGCGCCGGAGGCAGAGTGTCTGGCTGGCAAAGATTCCCCGGTACGAGTTCCGCGCCCCATTCTTTCAAAAATGCAGCTTTTCTGTAACTTCTGACTAAACAGCGCACCTGGTAGCCCTCGTCTAGGGCGCGGCGGGCTATTTGGCGGCCGAGAGTGCCGGTGGCACCTAAAATCAATAAAGTCATCTAGGGATTAATTATGAATCTTAAACTTTCAATAAGATGGTATCAGGTTTTTGTTAAGTTTTTTATAAAAACTTAACAAAAACCTGAATTTTTCTCATTTTAGGCTTGAGATATTCGGCAGAAGGCTGGCTTTCGGCAGCAAGTAGACTCTAGAAGGCAGAAGGTAAAAGGCTTCTGAAGGATTGGTTGAAAAAAACTTATTCTTCGCCGCCTTGCAATTTGAGCAGGAGGAAGCCTCCACCTATACCCACGAAAATTAGGGAAAAGGACAAAAAGGCTGCATTGAAAATTTCAGGATTCATGGTTTTATAAGTCCAATTGGGCGATCGCATTAAATAAAGATAATATAATTTGGGGCAACCAGGTACATGAATGCTAAAATTTCAGTGCCGAAATTGCTGTATTTTGTTGGAGAAAACTGCCTTGAGTCTCGATCGGGAATCACAACTAGCTGTAACTCTCGGAGATCCGGCGGGAATTGGCCCGGAGGTGATTCTCAAGGCATTGGCAGATCCCGCTGCTGCTTGGAGGGTAACGGTTATAGGTTCTAGGAGAGTTTTGCAGGAAACTTACGATAAGTTGCGATCGAGCAATCCCGCAGCACAAGCGGCAAATCCCGAAACATTAAATATTATTGATATTGAACCAGACAACAAGTGGGGCGAAATAGTCCCCGGTGTCGGGAGTGCAGCTAGCGGGGCCGCTAGCTTTGCTTACATGGAAAGTGCGATCGCCCGTACCATCGCCGGCGAATTCTCGGCGATCGTGACAGGCCCGATTTCCAAAACTTGCTGGCAGGCGGCCGGTTACAATTATCCCGGACAAACAGAACTCCTCGCAGAAAGGGCAAAATCGCAGCGGTTCGGAATGCTGTTTGCCGCCACATCTCCCCACAGTGGCTGGACGCTGGTAACTTTACTGGCTACCACACATATTGCCCTGCGTCAAGTCCCCGATGCGTTGAGTCCCGAATTACTGAGTGAAAAACTAGAATTGCTGATAGACTGTTTGCGGGAAGATTTTGGGCTGGAAAGACCGAAAATTGCGATTTCTGGCTTAAATCCTCACAGCGGCGAAAATGGCAAACTGGGAAACGAAGAGCAAGACTGGATGATACCTTGGTTGGAAACGCAGCGCGATCGCTTTCCTCAAGTGCAGTTAGACGGGCCAGTCCCCCCTGATACCCTGTGGGTAAAACCGGCTAAAGTTTGGTACGGTTTAGCCAAGGAAGCTCACGACGGTTACTTGGCAATGTACCACGACCAGGGGTTGATTCCAGTAAAATTGATGGCTTTTGATAAAGCAGTCAACACTACAATTGGCTTGCCTTTTGTCCGCACCTCTCCGGATCACGGCACAGCTTTTGATATTGTAGGTCAAGGGATTGCGGATGCCTCCAGCATGAAGGCAGCATTGCAGTTGGCGGCTCAGTTGGCTAGTCGCAGAACAGCAGTTAAAATAAGGCGATAGCTTTAGTACGCCTGACGCTTGGAAAAATTGTGTCATTCCTATTGATTGTCGCTGGGGTGAGGCGGCAAGCAAGCTGGTAATTTCCTTCGGTCGATAAAAATCACGTTTGGGTAGGGCAGTATGGCAGCATCAAATGACAATTCAGGGAAAATATATCAGTCAGAAAAAGAAGTTTCTGATGCAACTATAGCAAGTTCTAAAGCTGGAGAGCAACTTCAGGAATTGCTAACCATACTGACTGAATTCCAGTTATTAAAGAAATCAAAAAAAGAACCGAGCGAGCTGAAGTTACCGCTTGCGGAAAAGTCTATTCAGCGATTGGAAAATGAGGAAAATCGGCGCAAACAATTGTCTTTTCGGATCGAATCACCGAGTATTGTACCCGAAGTATTAACTAACGAGGAAGAGATCCCATCTCAAAGACGAGAAAACAATAATGAGGAACCAGATTTATCTATAGCCCGGAAGATAGCAAAAAAAAATCCACCGTCTGAGGAAGAGTTAGAACAAGCAGTAGAGGAGTTTAAGCGGTTGCAGCAACTGCTGTTTGAAAGGGATTTACCGGAATTTTACAGTAATGTTTTGAGCGTGGAACAAAGGTTAGAAAATTTTGAGAAGTTGATGTCTGAACCCCAAGAGTTGATGACTTTACTGAAGCCGTTAATTCCTGAGTTGATGAGAGATGAATTAGAGGGGTTGAAGTCGGAATTAAAAAAGGCGAGCGAACTCGCTAGCAGCGATCAAATTAATCAGCTCGAATTGCAGACCAAAATAGCTGATTTGGAAAATAAAATTGCTAACTTTAACCAGCAGCAACTGCCGAATTCAGAACAGTTAATGCAACGGGTGATGTTGGTGGTGGGCGAGCTGCTGAAGCGTAAGGTAGAGGAGTCTAAGTTAGAGGTAGCTTCGGCGATCGCACCAAAAGTCAATCAAGTAATTCACAATCAAAACGGACTTGAAGAACAGGTAGTAAGAATTGAAGATAGAGTTGCGAATATTCAGCAGCGTTACCAGCAGCAACCGGAAGACTTAATCAAGCAGCTAGTACCAGTAGTTACCGAATTGCTGAACCGCAAAATTAGTGAATTAAAATCAGAGATTGTAGAAGCTATCACCCCCTCAGTACAGGTAAGAATAGCTTGGGTAGAAATAGAAGAAAAAGTATTGAGCATCATCGAACGGCGACTGGCTACACAACAGTCGCCACTTCAGAAGCCAGAAGAGATACTGGCGATGCTAATGCCCGCAATAGCTGATTTGCTGAATCAGAAAATCGATGAATCAAAATTACAAGTAGCAGCGACGATCGAACCTTTGATACAATCAGCAATTCTTCAAAGAGAAGTTCAAGGAAAATTGAGCGATGTAGAAAGTAGACTAAATAATCTCCAGCGACAGCAAAAAACTCAGCCAGAAGATATAATGGCAAGGTTAATGCCGTTAATGATTGAGTCGCTGAACCGGAAAATCGAGGAGACAAAGTTAGAGGTGAGAGAGGCGATCGCACCTGGTGTCAACACGGCTATTCAAAACAGCGGTATTGCAGCACAAATATTAAATAATGAAACTAAAATTGTCGAAGTTCAGCAGCAAGTTTTAGGCGAGATAGAAGGGTTGATGGCAAGAATAATGCCAGTGATTGTAGAAATGCTGTCTCGAAACATCGGGGAAGCAAAGCTGGAGATAGAATCTGCGATCGCCCCGGCTGTCGATGCCATCATTCAGAATAAAAGGATCGATCAAAGACTCGCGAAAATCGAACAAAAGATTGTAGCGATCGAACACCGGATTTATGAATCGACAGACTTGTTTACAGATTTACTGAAACCTTTGATTGACGAGCTGATGGTTAGCCATCACGCCCAACTGCAAAAGTCTGTCATCGAATCTATTTTGCCTTTGTTAGATGAAGTTGTAAGTTATAATTACAGACTCAACGATAAAGTAGGCGAACTCGATCGCAAAATTACTGATGCGGAATGGGGAGGCGATCGGGAAGAATTACTTGCCAGAATTAAAGTCATCTTTCCCGAAATGATGATCCAAACAATTAATGAGTCTAGAAAATCATTTGTCGAAACCATAGCTCCGATAATTGATGAAATAATTAATACGAAAAGCCGAGAAAATAGACAATCGATGGGAGTAGCCATATCGCCTGCTCTGACTGTGGGAATCAGCCACAGAATCAGTGAATCGCCCGATGAAATTGCCATGGCGATCGCGCCGGAAATGGCCACCGCTATCAAACAGCAAATTCATCTCAAGCGAGAAGCAATGTCGGATGCACTTTATCCGATCATCGGCAGCACGATTTTAAAATACATCGCCGAGATGATGCGGGACATTAATGAAAAACTCGAAGCATCTTTAAGTCCAGAGGGAATTAGTCGCAAAATTAAAGCAAAATTACAGGGCATTTCTGAAGCAGAATTGCTGATAAAAGAAACAACACCTCTGAGTGTTAAAGCTGTTTTTTTAATTCAAACAGAATCGGGCTTAGTAATTTCTGCAGTGCAGAAGTCTGAACGCGAACAGCTAGAATCAGAGATGGTAGCGGGGATGCTCACTGCTATTCGGGCTTTTGTCAACGATTGCATATCTCAGTCTGGAAATATTGCAGAAATTGATGCAATAGAATACGGCACATCTACGATCGTATTGGAAGTAGCGGGTTCGTGTTATCTAGCAGTAGTGATGCAAGGAGAAACCCGCCAGTGGTTTAAGTATAAAATGCGAGCGATATTCAACAATATTGTTCAAGAATACGGAGATATAATTCGGTCATTTAACGGCGATCCAGCAACTGTGCCACCAGAAGTCAACTCGAAATTGCAAAAATTAATCGATACAGAGGTAAAAGTTAAATCTTCTAAACGTCCCATTTTACCAATTATCGGTTTGGCAGCGTTAGGTTTAATTGGGGTACCTTGGGGAATTCATCAATACCGCAGCGGAGTTGAAGCCAGCTTAGAAGCAGATACGAATTTAGCATTACAATCTGCTCCAGAGTTATCGGTTTATCGTATCGCGGCAGATGTTAAAGATAAATTATTGCAGATTTCGGGACGAGTGCCGAATCAAAATCTGCGATTGAAAGCGGAAAAAATCGCTCAGCAAGTGGCTCCACAATCAAGAATTGAAAATAAAATTATAGCCGTTGAAGTACCTCCCGATCCAGTTTTAGTCGAAGCCGATGTCAAGCGGACAGCAGCTCTTTTGAATAAAGTAGAAAGCATTAATATCTCAGCTCGCTATGCAGAGGGAAAAGTCGCCGTTGCAGGCAGCGTGAGCAAAGTGCCAGATGCTCAGAAAATAACTCAAGCTTTTGAGAAAATTCCGGGGGTGAAGTCTGTCACAAATACAGTGATAATAGGAACTCCACCGCCGCCAAAGATAATAATGCCTGTTCGCGTGTATTTCGGTGCAGGTTCGGCAAGTTTGCAGGCGAAAGATGTAGCAGAAAAGCTTAGCAAAGTCAAGGACTATATGGAGAAAAATCGCACGAAGAATTTAAGGATAGTTGGCTACAGCGATTTTAAAAGCACTCCGGTAGAAAATCAAAAGTTGGCACTGGAAAGGGCGACAAATGTGAAAAATATTTTGGTTAGACAAGGGATAAATGGCAACAGAATACAAGTTGCTTCTACTAAGGGTCGTCCGGAAGGTGTGGAGGCAAATCAACCGCTGTGGTTGAGCAGATTGGTAGTATTTGAGGTGATAAATTAAAATAGGGAATTGGTAATTGAAAATAGGGAATAGGGCATCGGGCATTGTTAATTGAGAATTTTCCCTAATGACTAATGACTAATGACTTCTTTCTCTTAATTTATAGTAACTGGGAAGAAGGTTAGGACATTTTTAATTGCTAAAAATATTGCTCTGACTGCATTTCCCTTCTTTATTCTTCGTTACATCCGTTACATCCGTTACATCCGTTACAGAATCCGTTGCCGAACTTCCTTCTTCCTTCTTCGTTACATCCGTTACATCCGTTACATCCGTTACAGAATCCGTTGCCGAACTTCTTCCTCTTAAATTAATCTAACTCGCCCGGAGGTAAAGGCTTGTATTCGATCGCCCGCCAAGCATACTAACAAGCGACCGCTTCCGTCAATGCCGGCGGCTTCTCCGCAGATGGTTTCCGACGCAAGGTCGATCGCCACCGGGCAGCCAATCAACGCATCGCGGCGGCGCAATTCCGGCAAAAGTAGCGCTAAACCGGACTTGGAGGCTGGCTTGTCTGTGGTAGAAAACATATCGGCGAGTTCGAGTAAATAGTGTCGCAGCCGATCGAGCAAACACAGTTCATCTGGTACTTTACTAGCAATAGAATGCAAGCTTACGGCATTGCCGAGATCCCTTTCATCCAATCCCGCAGCCGCGAAATCTACGCAGCGGTTGAGTCCAATTCCCACAACGGCGCGAGTTTTGCCAGAAACATTGCCGTTGGTGGCTTCGCAGAGAATTCCGGCTAATTTGTGGCGATCGATCCAGACATCGTTTGGCCATTTCAGGCGCAGCATATCGCGACAGTCGGGAACCAAATCTTCGATCGCGTAAATCACCGCTAAACCCGCTGCTAAACTGAGTCCTGGCAACAGATTGGGGTTGAGGTTGTCGAGTACAAAACTAACAGTCAAGACACCAGTTGGGGCGTGCCAGGTGCGCCCGTGTTGGCCGCGCCCGCTGGTTTGTCGCCTAGTAAATACTGCATCTCCGTGGTGGAGTTGGGCCGCCCGGGCGATAGCCCAACTGTTGGTGCTCGGACAGGTATCCAACGAGTATAGCCAGTGATGGAGGTTTGGGCGATCGGCTTCTGGCAATGCGGACACGGGAGTTAAGGGCAATTCAGACAACGTTTGATTTGTAGTATTTGATATCTAAAAGCTGATTATCGCATTTTCCAGAAGTGCCACCTCGCGCGACGGCGAGAATTTAGACAAATCGGTGTGTAGTACAGTTTCAGCATCAGATTTACCTTGCACCACAACCTCAGTTTAGCAGCAAAAATATTGATATATAAGGATTTGGAGGAACGTATAGGGTTGGTTGGAGCGATCGACACCCCTTTAAAAAACCCAATTTAAAAAAAAGTTGTATTACCCCCTTGACAGTCTTGTATTACGCAATGTAGTATAAATGTACGGCGAAGGGGAAAGAGCTTCAAAGCCTTACCCCACGAGCAATATGAACCTTGAAAACTGAATAGGAAGTTAATCGTGTCACATAATTGTGGACATCGGCGGTGTAGACTCCGGCAACAAAAGCCCGATCGGGTTGTAGTACGCGGAATCAACCGCCACCCCGTCCCAACTTGAGTAATTCAAGGACAGAATATTGTTCATTTTCGCGGGGGTATAGCTCAACCGGTCAGAGCAGTCGCCTGTCGAGCGAAAGGTTGCGAGTTCAAGTCTCGTTACTCCCGTCAGTCGATTTTAGATTTTAGATTTTAGATTTTAGATTTACTCCACAGGAGAAGAATCTCGGAATTGGAACTTTGGTCTAAAATCCACACCTCCTGTCGGAAAGCAAGTATCCGTTTTTCGGTGGAGGTCAAAGTCCTGTAGGCAAAAGTCAAGCCGTCTCCCCCTCAAGGAGAAGATTGCGAGTGCAAACCTCGTCGGGACTCCCAGGTTAGGTGGTCGAGTGGTTGAAGGCATCGGTCTGCAAAACCGAATTTCGCGGGTTCAAATCCCGCCCTAACCTCTGTTCCCAATACGAAATTAAAAATTAGAAATTAAAAGATTAAACTAACCGTCTTTTAATGGATTTTTTTAACTTTGAAAAGGAACGAAGCGAAAGTGACATTGCAGCGTAGCTTAATCGTAAAGCGCCAAGTTCATACCTTGGTCAATGCGGGTGCAAATCCCGCCGCTGCCACCAAAAGCAGGGATGGTGTAACTGGCAACACTCTGGTCTCCAAAACCAGCATTCTGAGTTCAAATCTCAGTTCCTGTGCCAATTTATAGTGCTGTAGGCAAATGGTTTAAGCCGCTTGGTTTTCACCCAAGTGATTGCGGGTTCAACTCCCGTCAGCACTTCTCGTGGGTCGTTGGCAGAATGGTTTTGCAGCCGCCTTTTAAGCGGATGGATCGAGGTTCAATTCCTCGACGACCTACCAAAACTCGTATCTTGGGTTGGCCCTCCTATTGGCGTGGGTAGCTGTCTGTAAAACAGTAGCTTAAAGCGTTGCTGGTTCAATTCCAGCCCGACCCATTTGTAACTGCATTTAATATGCAGTTGCAATCTTGAGAACGTGGTGTAACTGGATAACATCTCAGTCTACGAAACTGAAGATTTGGGGGTTCAAATCCCTCCGTTCTCGCGCTCGGAGAGGTGGCCGAGTGGCTTAAGGCGCTTTCCTGCTAAGAAAGAGCGGTTTAACAGCCGTCGAGGGTTCAAATCCCTCCTTCTCCGTTTTCCCCCGATAGCTCAGTTGGTAGAGCGCTTGTCTGAAGAATAAGAGGTCGTCAGTTCGATACTGACTTGGGGGATTGCGTTGCCTTATAGCTCAATGGTAGAGCAAGCGGTTGTTAACCGTTAGGTTGTAGGTTCGAGTCCTACTGGGGCAGCCATTTTACACAACGTTAAAAAGTTGGTAAAGCATGGTGCAGAGCTCATTTATAATAATATAATAATTACTTGAGTTCTACACTTTTCATGAAATACACCAAAGAAATCTTGGAAGAAGCTGTTAAACATTCATTTTCTATCAGTGGGGTTTTAAGGCAACTTGGTATAGCAGGTGGTGGAAGTCATGGTTACATAACTAAGCGGATTAAAGAGTTGGGTATTGATACTTCTCACTTTAAACAATCCGATCAAAGTTTGAAAGGGCTTAATCCCAAAAAGCCTTGCCAAGAAATTTGGGTTCTTAGTTCGCGCAATCAAAGAACACCAACATTCCAACTTAGAAGAGCATTAATGGAGATTGGTAGAGAGTATAAATGTGAAAACAATAAATGTTTGGTGCAAAGTGAATGGTTAGGAGAGAAGTTAGTTTTAGACATCGATCACATCAATGGTAATTGGCAAGATAATAGGCAAGAGAATCTGAGATTTATTTGCCCTAACTGTCACAGACAAACTGAAAATTATGGCAGTAAACGCAGAGAGCCGGAAGCAAATAATTACATAGCTCGCCAGAACAAAAGAGTTCCTCATCTGAAAGCCAGAAAAGTTGAACGTCCCTCTAAAGAAGAGCTAGAAAAAATGCTTTGGGAAAAACCAACCACTTGCTTAGCAAAAGAGTTTGGTGTCAGTGGCAAGGCAATATAAAAATGGTGTAAGACTTATGGAATTCAGAAACCGCCAAGAGGATATTGGAATCGAAATAAAAAATATTAAATATCTAAATATTTAGTAAGTTGAGTAACTGTTATTGGGAAGTCGCCTAATCGGTATGGCACCGCTCTTTGAAAGCGGAAAAATGCAGGTTCGATCCCTGCCTTCCCAGTTCTGCTATTACAAAAGCAGATTAATGATGCTCCTGTAGCCCAATTGGCAGAGGCCGCAATTTCAAAAATTGTGTTGTGTGAGTTCAAATCTCACCAGGAGTACCAAAGTTTCAACTAAGTTTCTACTTGCTCCTGTGGCGGAATTGGCAGACGCGGCAGACTTAAAATCTGTTCTATTTTGATTGTGAGTTCGAGTCTCACTAGGAGCATGAACGGGATGTAATTCAGCGGCCAGAAGCCATGCTTTGGGAGCATGGAGTCGTTGGTTCAAATCCAACCATCCCGACTTTGCCCCTGTGATGTAATTGGAAAACATCGCTTACTCAGAATGAGCGTCTTACAGGTTCGATGCCTGTCAGGGGTATGAGGTTTTATTCAATCTCAAATCTCAAATCTCAAATCGGTTTTGCCCCTGTAGCCCAATCGGTAGAGGCGCTAGATTTAGGATCTAGTTAGTGCTGGTTCGATGCCAGTCAGGGGTATTTGGTGACATAGCGGGTGAAGTAGCCTGGGTAGGCTTGGAGGTCTCATAAGCCTCTTAATAGCAGGTTCAACTCCTGCCCCCGCCACCAAAAATGCAGCTGTGATGTAATTGGCAACATGAGGCTCTTGTAAAGCTTTCTTGCGAGTTCAAATCCCGCCACCTGCTTGGCGTGCTGGTGTAGCTCAATTAGGCAGAGCAACTGATTTGTAATCAGTCGGTTGTAGGTTCAATTCCTATCACCAGCCCCACAATTGCGGATATGGTGTAACGGTAGCATTCGAGTCTTCCAAACTCTAGAGCGTCGGTTCAGTATTAGGTATTGACAAGAAAAAGGCTGTATGCAGTTACCCGGTCAATGAGTTCGACTCTA
>NZ_JAUBQM010000116.1:0-12914 GCF_036701245.1 Microcoleus sp. Pol14D4 | reverse complement strand
TATCAACAAGGTATGCGGGCCGCAACCCTTATACAGTCTATCTCGTAGACCTTTTTGTCACCCCCCCAGGATTTTTAATATTCAAAAAGATAACAGCATTTCCTGTGTTTATGGTGCAGTGACAACAGGCAGTATCTGGAGGTTCATGAAACTAGAAGATAGGACGGTTTATAGTAAACTACCCGCTACCAACCGCGTATAGCGGTATAGTGGGGGCTTTCAATAGCCCGCTATGCATCACCGCTCAAAGAACAGCAAAGCCCCGAACCTTCAGGCTGGTTTACAACAACCCCAAGAGCCGAAATATTTTTCGCCCCGTTATAATCTGCATCGCCAACATAGCCACAATGTCCACAAACAAACTGCTTACCTTGCCGATAAGATTCACCCCGAACCGGGTGGATATGGTTGCAGTTATGGCAAGTCTGCGACGTGTATCTAGGGTCGATCAACAAGATTTTTACGCCATATTTTATCGCTTTGTAAATCAAGAATTGCCGCAATTGGAAGAACGCCCAACTATTACTCAACCTCCGCTCTTTTTTGCTGCGAGGAAGGCTATTGGTTCGCTCTCTGATTCCGGTCAAATCTTCCAAAGCAATAGCTTGGCTACTCGACTTAGCCCTAGTTATCAGTCGATGGCTGATGGTGTGATTTACCAATTCCTGAAAGCGTTTTTCCTTGCCCGACAACCGTTTCAACAATGCTCGACATCTGCGTCGAGCACTGCGTGTGCCTTTCGTAGCTTTTTGTTGGATATCCGCTCTAAGTTTGGCGTAATGATTTCTAATTGCGGTAATTTCTTTGCCGCTAAATTTATCCCCTTCGGATGTAACAACAATGTCAGTTCGCCCCAAATCACACCCCAAAACTTTGTCGGTTTCGATTGGTTCTGGTGGTACAGATTCAAGCTGAATGTTCAGATAGTAAGTACCATCTTTACGTTTTACTAGCGTGGCTGTTTTGGGGACTTGCCCCTTCAACAATCCAAGCTGATAGTTGCCAATAGCAAGTGGAAATCGCTCTCTACCGTTGATAGTGGTCAAACTTACAGTCCAGTCTTTCTCTCTGAAAGAGAAGGTGCGGGGGTCGTAAGTGGCACTTGTTGGAGCAAAGTTTTTAACTGGCTTGCCATCTTTCTTGGCCGTTTTCCTGTTACCAGAAACCCGTCTAATCGCATGAATCGCCAACTGAGCAGACAAGCCGAATCTAGTTCTGACATCGTGATAAACCAAGGACTGTATCGCCAACTCGTTTGTCAGAGTTGGAGGAGCAGTTTGGTTCACGTATTCGCAAGCATTAGCAAACGCCAGGAGCGTCGAATCGATTTTCGTCGATTGCTCCGGCGTTACTTCGAGCTTGCAAGATACTGTCAGGACTTGTTTCATGACGCCACTATATCTCAACGCGTGAAACTATGACAATCAAATAATTTGTTCGTTTACTTATACACCGCCTCACTTGTTTAGCGCCTACGGGATTATCGATTTGGTTGGTGGTGCAATGGCTCTCTCACGCGCATTGCTCACGCCACCATACCGTTTCGGTATGGTGGGGGAATCCTGCTGTTTTAGTTGAAAATATTCAACTAATTCTAGGTATTTTAATGCAAATTGTTCAGTTGACTCGCCCAACCCTTCCGTGCCTTTGAAGTTCCCTAGTACATTGTACGATCGCACCGTCCCAAGACTGCGATCGAAGTTAACTCGGCGGTTAGAACCCATACCTCAGATATCGATATATGACGTTCCGTGTTTCAGTCTAGCGATCGAACTTAAATTCTTTTCAACAATCTTCCCCGTACTAAACTTGACGATAATCTACTCGTCAGACTAAATATTAACTTGCTGTTTCAACGTGGGGCCCAACGGTGGTTTACCGCGATGCTCTCATATATCGATATCTGATGCCGACTCTCGATATATGATACTTAAATCATCTACTTAATTCAAAACCATGCAAATTCGACTAGCAGTCATCAGCAATGCTGGCGGCACTGGCAAAACCACACTTTCAGTTCACCTCGCCTACGAACTGGGGTTAAGGGGTTTGAAAGTAGCCATTATGGATCTCGACCCCCAAGGCTCCCTGACCCTTTTTTGCGGTCTAAATCCGCCAGAGCCAGAACACACACTGTCCGCCATAATGCGAGAAAGCTTCAATGGCTCTTGGCCTCTTACTCCTAGCTGGAGTTCCCACACCAATAATATAACCGTTTGTCAAGGCGGAATGACGCTGACGCAAACAGCAGACGAGTTAGTTCTGCACAAGCGTGGCGCTTATCTTCTGGGCGATTGCCTGAGTGACTATCCAATGGATCACGACCTAATTATCTTCGACTGCCCCGCTACCCTCGGCCCCTTGCCCTTGATGGCACTAACTGCTTGCACTCATATAATAGTGCCCGTACAGCTCGAACCAAAATCAATTCAAGGAGCAGCTCACCTGCTGGAGTGGTACTACCACCATTGCAAACAATTACGCCTCAAGCCGCAACCAGAAATCTTAGGGTTTGTACCCAACCAATACGATACTAAACGAGCCGTCCACCGACAACTTTTAGAGTCCTTGCCAGCCCAGCTAGAGCAGATGAATATCCGCGTTTTTCCACCTATTCGGGACAGTGCAGAATTTGTCAATGCCAGCGGTCAAGGGTTGCCATTACACCTTTATCGCCCGCTTCACCCAGCTTTAGGCGACTTCAAAGAAATTGTTAAACAGTTAGCTACTTTAATGGGAAATGGAGTTGCTCCGGCTATTGCCAAAAAAGGAAAAAAAAAGAAATAGTGTTTGATTCACAGTCACAACTTGCGCCGGCGAAAACGAATCCTTCGTTTTTGGCTTATAGGCATGAACTGACTTCTTCCAATCCCCAATTTAAAATCTAAAATCGCTATGGCCACCCGTAAAGCTCCTGACTTGGGAAATTATTTTTCATCCGCCAAGCAGTCAATGCACCTCTCTGAAGCTGAATCCGAGATTCAGGAACTCAAAGCAGAAATTGAAGAACTGCGAAAATCGGGTTCAACGGAATTGGAATCTCAATTGACTGCACTGCGAGAACAACTAGAATCCGCCAGCGGTATCCTCTCCATTTCACTAGACCAAATTCAGCCTAATCCTGAACAACCCAGACAGACTTTTTTGCCAGAAAGTATCGAGTCCATGTCCCGTTCCCTCGCTAGTGACGGACAACTGCAACCCATTATCTTGATTCAACGGGGGGATTTGGTGATATTCGATGGAGAGCGGCGCTGGCGCAGCGCTAAAAATCTGGGCTGGGAAACTTTACAAGCTGTGATCGTTCCAGAACCCGCGGCTTTGCACCGCAAAGCACTGCTGACTTCCCTGCACCGGGAAGATCTCAATCCCCTCGATAAAGCAGAAGCTATTGTGCGGGAGTTGTCTGAAAATACGGGTTTGGAAGCTGCAACTATCCCCCGCATTCTCTCGACAGTGGTGCGACGCTTGAACGCGCAAAAACGGATGAACTTGGTTTCCGAGTTGGTGACGGTGGCACCTGACGAGCAGCAACAGGGTTTGGCCGCTGTGGGTTTGGATGAACAAGAGTTGGCCGTTTTGCGGACACTGTTGGATTTGCAGCTCAATCCCGCTTCTATCGATGCCAACATTTTCCCGATGCTGTCTTTGGCTGATGACCTTAAGACTGCTATCAGGCAATTAGGACTTAAAGGGGTTCATGCAATGGCTCTTTCTAAACTCTCTGCTAAAAATTTAGTCTTGCCAGAGGAAGAAGCGCAGCCGATTAGAGTTCAAGCAACCGATCGAGTTATTGCCGAGAAATTGTCGGTGACTCAAACTCGTAAATTGGTGCAAGAAATTATTAATTCTAATCTGGATGATTTCCCAGGGGCAGCCCGCCAATTCAAGCAGGTTAAGTTGGCAGCCGGGAATTTGAAAAAGCTGTCACCGCAAGTGTTGGAGCAAGCTGAGGTTGAACAACTGGTGGAGTTGCAGGAGGTTTTGCGCCAAAAGCTGGCGGAAATTGAGGCGGTTTTGAAACAAAATGGTGGGGAATAATACCAATTTCATAAATTTCTGCTACAGAGGCAGTTCTAACTCCTCCCCTCGAACGGGGGAGTTGAGGGGGTAGATATTTAGCGATATTTTATGAATTTGGTATAACAACAAAGTTTCGATCGGGCTGTCTGCTGAAATCGATCGACTGTTTCTACCCATCGTTTTTATCGATGGCCTTCGATCTGATTAGCTGCCAGACAATCTATAATAAACGAATTGCATTGTGGAGGTAGTTATCCATGAGGCAATGCAAGCTTGTGAGTCAGTTTGTGAATTTTTTGATAAGTTGTTCTGTCTGACGGTAATTTCGATCGCAAAACAGCTTTTTGTTGGTTGTAGCAAGCACCGATCGCCTTGAGGAGTTTACCATTAATAGTCGGCGGGTTAAATCTTGCTTGATTCGATATATGTGGCAACCTGAAAACACATTGTCCTTATGAGAGACCGCGATCGCATCCAACAATACGCTCTCAAACTAGGTAGAGAAGGTAAACTCCTATATTCAATATTAGTGAATATTGCTACCCGATTGCATCACGCTTTGAAAACAATTATATCTCAAAACAGTGGAATAAAACACTTACCGTATCGCGATTTAAAAATCACCCCACAATTATTAGGAACTATTGAAAAAACATTCGAGAAATACTTGACATCAGATTTTTTGGAAAAGAATGCAGAGTGGATACTGAATCAATTAGAACTCTGGAATCGAGGAGAAAACCTATCGGATATTCTGCCTGGAACGATCGCTTTTCACCCTGACACATCCTTACCCAAATCCGAATCCCGGACAGAATCTCAGATAATTAGTGCGTGTGGATATCATGCTGCCGATGAATTACTACAACAAATAAATATACAAAATCTATCAGCAGCTCAGTTGGCAAAAATCTTAGAACTTGCACCCCTTCCAATTCCAGTAACCGAACCCCCATTATTCAAGAATAAATCTGTAGAAGCTGTTCCAACAGCAGCTCTGATGGCTTCCAGTCTCCGCGCGCAGATCCGACCTGATTTGTGGTATGAAGCTGCCAGCAGTATTGCTGTTTTTCAACATGAAGCAAAGGGTAACTCAAACAATTATATCGAGCATTACATTTCCAGCCCAGGTGACATTACCCTGCTGCCTTGGAACGAAGCCCAGCAAATCATTGATAAGTTTGGGTTTACCAGCGCAAAATTGCACATTATTTTTGCAGCTCACACCATGAAACAAGAGACTCCTTGGCACAGCAGCTTTACACTAAAAGCCAGCGATATTGTTAAGGAAATGGGATGGGATAAAAATCACAAAAAAACTCAAATAGAAAAACTGCTAGAGATTGCTAATACAGCATTTGCCCTTGATTGTTTGTTGGTCAAAGCTGTTTGGATTGAGGGAATGAACAAGAAAGGGCAAATTATAGCTAGTGCTCCTGTAGGGAGAATGTGGAATGTCTACATCAAACCCCAAGGTCAGTTAAATTTTGAAGGTAAGATAGACAACCCCCATGAAATCTACATCACAGTCCAACCCGGATTGTGGACTCAGGATTTTTTGAACCGAGCTGGAGCCAAGTCGAGAGAAGCGTTATATCAGTTTGGCTATCTTTCCCAGCAAGTGCTGAGAATCGATCCGTACCATAACGAATTTGCCTTAAGACTAGCAATTCATGTCACCATAGAAAGCCGATTTCACGCCAGTGGTGAATACCGAGTTTTAACGCTACTAAAAGCGATTTTACCATCTCCACAAATTGACTCAGCTCGCAGCGATAATCGCAAAGCCTACAAATTAAAGCATAGCTGGGATAGTGCCTTAAAACTATTAATGAATCTGGAGTGGCAAATAGAATTTGACCCGGAAACTTATCCAGATAAACTTCAGCCTGAGAACAAAGAAAGAAACCCAAAAGGCTACCTGGAATGCTGGCTGGCGGCCAAAATTACCATCCTTCAGCCAGAACCCATCCCACTTTTAATCTCAAAGAAGACCCAACCCAAACAATTAAAGCGCGCTTCGGCAAAACCACTCTCGATAGCAGGTGCTTCCGTGCGAAAAGCCCGTGAAGGTAAGGGGTGGACTCAGAGAAAATTAGCTGGTTGGTTGGGGGTTTCACAGTCGCTGATTGCTCAGATAGAGCGTGGTCAGCGGACTGTCAGCCCGGAAATAGAGACTAAATTGCTCGCTCTATTGGATATCGCTGAGTGAAGTCGATCGCATTTGAGATTGGAGATTTTAGATCGATGGGGGTTTGAAACTTGTCGGCTGTTGAATTCAGTTTTGGGGCGCGGTACTCGTACCAAACTGACTCGTCGCCTCACTGGTCGCTGCTTCGGAAAACTTATACCATTTCTCCAAAATAATGCAACAGTAGTTTGTACCGCTCGAATCTAATTGTATTGGGTACTCGACCCGCATTGTAGCAGCATTTTAGAGAACTTGTATTACCCAAAGCTGCTCATAGATTGGGTTAGTGTTTTTTATCCTACGATCGTGACTTCAAGCAGATAAAAAACTTTGACCTTGCGCTGTGTCGATTTTAGGCACGTTAGAGAATTTTGATGTTACCCAGCAAAAGCCTTACTAATCAACAGCAAGCAAAAATTTTTTACGCCCGATCAATAAAAGATTGGTTATTCAAGTTGTTATTCAATTTGAGCGATCGCAGCGACAGAGCCTGGGGCTGGCTGCGTATCTTGCGGGTGCCATGACTTTCTTAACGCAACCTCAGTCCAGACTTTACCGGGCTGTATCTTTACTGGTTTGAGCTGGTTGTCCAGTTTTGTCCGGTATCTCGCGGATAGCTATGCAGGTGAACGCATTCAAATACTCCTATTTTCAGAATTAGCGAGATCCAGCGAGCCTAAAGGGCTAGTTGCCGTAATCAAGCTGACAGCAGCCGTGTAATCATAAAAAAAACTTAAAAAATCGAGCTTGAACCCTTACAGTATATGGGTTTAAGCTTGATTACAAAAACATCCACATCCCAGGACAATTTTATCCACATCCCAGGATAATCTTATCCACATCCCAGGATTATGATTTTTTGAAACTCTTGCTATATATAAGTTTCAGCTTTTGATTACAACTTTTATAAGTCTGACAAGACTGATCCGCCACCACATCCCGCGACGATCGACCTGGCAGGATGGAAAAAATAATCGCACGGGCTCGACGATCGATCGCCAATGCAGCGCGATGGAGCGCATCTCGCCTTCCTGCTGCAAGCACGAGCGGATACCCCGCGACCAAATCCGACCAAATCCATAACAACCCCTCTCGCACGCTTCTAGTAGCTACCACAGCCGCTAAAAGTGACACGCTCATTTTTCCCGCGAACAAAAAATGGTTGCAGATACAACTACCTGGCACAAACCACCACTCACCAGATATGCCTCAATTTACGAAGCCCTGGCCGACGTACTCGAAGGCGCTACCCCCAGCGCCATCAAACTCGCCCTCTACCTGTACAGAACCTGCATCGGCGGCAAACCAGAGGAAATCGACATCTATGACATCCCCTTGGGCGAAAAACGAGCCACAAGAGTCCGAAACGGCAAGCCCTACAGCCCCAACACCAGGCGGGCAGCCCTCAGACAGCTCGAAAAACTCGGCTTGGTCAAAATTCTCAAAAACTACGGGCGTGGCATTTTTCGCATAGCAGTGCAGCACCTGGGCGACGTTCGCCCCTTCACTCACACCAATTCAAAATTCCAAAAACTGAGTAAGCAGTCAAAAAATCGACTGAACCAGCCAAAAATTGAGCAAACAGGGGGTTCAAACCCTGATGGTGCCGTACTCTTTACAAAGGATAAAAAAGAACAGCAAAGCACTGAAAACATTGCTGCTGTTTTTTTTAATTTTTCTAAAGAGGAAGAAAATTTAACATCACCAGATAAAAAACCACAGCTTGTAACTGAAATCAAATCTAAAAGCACTGAATTAAATAAAAATTCAGAACAAGAACTAAAAACCTGTACTGAAAATAAATGTTCCGCCCCAACCGCTGAATGTCTGAGAATTAATTCAGATAACAGTCAGGCAGTCGATGTGGCAATGCCTTACACTTCTGAACAAATAGGTTTGACCTCTAAACCCCCGCAAAAACTGCTGACAGAACTCAACAGCCTCGACAATCCAACAATCTCTGCCGCCAAATCACCAATACTTACCAATAAAGCTGTCCCGTTAAGTCCTGAAATATCTTCGCCCGTTACTCCCCAAGTTCCTGAAATTGTCGAAGCGGTTGCAATTGCCAACCCCGATGCGACTGAAACTGTCAAAGCCGTTCCAATTACTAATCCTGATGCGACTGAGATTCTCAAAGCGGTTGCAATTGCCAACCCTGATGCAACTGAAACTGTCGAACTAATTGCAATTGCCAACCCTGATGTAACTGAAATTGCCGAAACGGTTGCGATTGCTAACTCCGAAGCAACTGAAATTGTCGAAGTGGTTGCAATTGCCAATTCCGATGCGACTGAGATTGTCAAAGCCGTTCCAATTAGTAATCCTGATGCGACTGAAATTATCGAAGTGATTGCAATTGCCAATCCCGATGCAACTGAAATAGTCGAAGCCGTTACGCGAGCCACAGGAGGCATGAATCCCGAATTAAAAATTTGTGTACTCCAGCACAGCTTAAACGAAATCCAAGCCGCCATAAACTTGCTGCAAGTCCGAAGCCAAACAAAGCAAATATCCAACCCTTCAGGGTGGGTCGTTGATTGTTTGCGCGGTCGCTGGTGGGAAAAAACTAACGGTTTTCAAAACTCGAACCCAACAAATGTTGTTTCGTCTCCAGCTTCAACAGGCTCTTCTCCAACTCCAAAAGATTCTCCTTCTGCTCAGGCAACAAGAATAACTGAGGATTATGTTGACCCTCATTATATGCCATTAGAAACTCACCGAACGTTATGCGAACAGTTCCAGCAACTAGGCAAAGAAGCTTTTGCAGCGCTAGGTATTCAGCAGCAAATTTACTTGCAGTGGATGCATCGATTTCCTCAGCAACTCAAACAAATTTTGAACAAATTGTCTACTACTTAGCTATGAGGCCTAGCTGTGAAAACACTGATTATTCAATTCCTGTAGACAAGACAGTTTCCAATTCTGTAGGCAACTAACAACACAGTTCAAGTAACAACAATCTCAAAGGAGAGTACCAGGTATGGGAGTCAGTTTTGTTGACAAAATTATTCCGAGTAACATTGATGCAGAGGAAGCAATTTTAGGCGGAATTCTGATCGATCCAATCGCCATTAACCGAGTCGCAAATATTCTGCGTCCCGAAGCGTTAGCAATTACAGTCCACCAACACATTTATCGGGCCGCTTTAGCGTTGCACTCTAAAGAGCAGCCCACAGACTTGATGAACGTCACCACTTTTCTCGACGACCACAACCTGCTGGAAGTAGTAGGGGGTCAAACTAAACTGGTAATGCTGGTAGACCGAACTGTTTCAGCCGTCAACATCGACCAATATGCCTTGCTAGTTGTGGACAAGTTTGTCCGGCGCGAACTCATCAAAATTGGTAATGACCTGGTGCAGCTTGGCTACGAAACTTCCACCGAATTGGATGCCATACTAAATGAAGCCGAGCAAAAGATTTTTGTCCTCAATAAGTACAGAGAAGAGCGACAGAAAGCTATTCGGCCTCTTTCGGAATACTGCCACGAACTTTGGCGATATCTAGATGAAATTGAGGAACAGCGCTTGGAGACTGCTAACTACTGTCCTGGAATCAGCACGGGGTTTTACGACCTCGACGACCTATTGGGAGGGGGATTTTACCGAGGCGAATTGATTGTCATAGGAGGTCGCCCCGGCAGCGGCAAAACAGCTTTGGCTTGCGCGCTTGGGTACAACATTGCTTCCCTCCCCAGGAACGGTCGGGTTTTGATGTTTTCGATGGAAATGCCGGGTCGGGACTTGGCAGCGCGATTAATGGCACTTGAGAGTGGAGTGTCTGTGAAAGATATCAGGCAAGTTAACCTAGCTGGTAAGTACGAAGTGCTAGCTTCGGCTTTGGGGAAAGTTAGCGATGCTGATTTTTGGATAGACGAAAGTTTGGAACCGTCTCCCTTGGAGATTCGTTCGAGAGTTAGGGAATTTGTTTGCGAGCGCGGCCCCTTGGGTTTGGTAATTGTTGATTACCTGCAATTGATGGTGAATTCAGCGGATGAAAATTTTGTCAATAAAATCAGCGAAATTACGCGGCAGATGAAGATTTTGGCTCGCGAGGTTGACGCGCCAGTTGTGCTGCTTTCCCAGCTCAATCGGGGGGTAGAGACTCGCACAAATAAACGTCCAAGTTTATCGGATTTGCGTGGATCGGGTGGGATTGAACAGGATGCGGATGTTGTGCTTGGAGTTTACAGGGACGATTATTACAATCCTGATTCTCCCGATCGGGGAATCGCTGAAATTATTGGATTGAAAGGGCGCAATAGCGGAACGGGAACGGTTAAGTTGCTGTTTGATGCTGAATGCTGTCGGTTTCGGAATATCTATAAACTGCCGTAATAGTAAAGGACAGGAAAATATTGAGCTCTGTCGCCTTACTTCAAGAGCCCAATCGCCTTGACAAGCTGTTCCGGCTGTACCTCCAAATAGCGCTGGAGACTCGACAAATTTTTGTGTCCCGAAATCTCCATAATCACCCGCAGCGGCACCCCAGCATTGCTCAAGTTCGTGAGTGCTGTCCGCCTCATGGAATGCGTTGAAGCTCCCTTAATTCTTACCCGCTTGCAAGCTTCTTTAAAAATCACATCCGCCTGAGCGCGAGTCAAAGGCTTCGTATTGTCTCGCCCCGGAAACAAAAGACCCACATCTGGATTGTAAGCCTTTAAATACTTAGCCAGCATAGGATGGAGCGGCAGCGTTCGCGTTGCTGATTTCCCCTTTGTCGTCGCTTTCCGCAACGTGACTGACCCCCCAACAATGTCGTGAGTTGTTAAAGCTAACGCCTCTGAAATGCGGCAGGCGCAGTAAAAAGTTACAGCAAACAAAAGCCTGTCCCTTGCTGTAATAAAACCCCGGTCAAACAGTCGGTCAATTTCTGCGGGCGTCAAAATCTTAGCGCGCCCATTCCCTTGAACCTTCACGGCGCATCCTTGACGGGTAAATTCCTTCATTATTGGACGAAAGGGATGTTACGTCAAGTAGGCTAACTGGCTTCTATTCTTTGATGGCCAACCAAATCCGGCTTAATCGCTTTCTGGGCAATCGGAGGCGCTTGTTGCAACTCACGTCCCGCTTATTGCTATTCAACTGACTCGAATTCTCGGGAAAGTTGATAATCGGCAAGGTAGCGATCGCGTCTATGAGGTCTCTGAAGGTAACAGGTTCAAGGGCTGTCATAACACCGCGCCACCAAGAAAATTATTAGTAACTCATCTAATTATACTATTGTTTGATTCTACCTGCAACCTTTTTTGCTGGCTGGTTATATTCTGAAGAACAAGTCATCAATATTCTCCAATAGTTATTCTACTTCCCGGTGTGGTTCGATTTGGAGACGTTTGTCTTTCGTCGCACCTCGCTGACGAAAGCAACTACACCTTTACTATACCAGTCTGCTGCAACCGGACTTGACATCAACGCGATTGGGCGGTATCTCAAAAAATTGATAGCCTAGCCAGAGTTGGGCTTTGAGAATAGTTCGTCAAATATAGATTCCAATTGATTGATTTAAGGAAATATCGCGCTGCAATTTCTTTATCAAGAAATTGACCTAAAAACCTATCAAAACAAATCTGTTGCAGTCGATGCAAAGTTGAGAACTCATGTCAATCTCAAAAGGAAAGCGAGATTTGATTTCGGCCCTGCCACTAAAACAGTTGAAGGATATACCACCTTCAACTGAGTTGCCTGCAAATTTTGCCAAAATTCATCTCCCGCGCTTTGAGTGCGGCTTTAGGGTGCGCTGGGCTGATGTTGGCGAAGAAGGTGACAGAGGAATGGTTATAGGCAAATTTTACAACTATGAACAGCGTCAGCGTTGTTGGATGTGGTGCTACATCATTTGCCTTACTCCTGATTCCAAGAGTGCAAAGTGGTGTCAGTTTGATACTGCCTGGGAGGAAGATTTGGAGAAGTTTGAGGATGATAAAAAAGCAGCAGACTTTGACAGATAGAGAACGCAATTTGATTGCAGTTTACAGTGAATGCCAATTCGGAATGACACCGAGGCAGTTTTATGCAAAGTGGGGAGTGAGTTATGAGGAAATTGCTTTTATTTGTTCTCGTTCTGATTCTACAGTGCGGGGTTGGTTTAGAAAGGGGGAAAATCGCCGATTCCCTACTGCTGTCGATTTGCGTCATTTGGCTTTAATGGATTTTCTGCTGGAGCATTTTGAGGAAATTCCAGAGACATTGGTGGCTTTCCTGTGTCCGCCTTGCGAAGAGAATAGCCTGGATTAATAGTAGCGGCGCGTATACCGGAAAGACTGTTTAGGGCAACGACTGTATGCGTTATCACAAGCATATACTGCTGACTTGTTCCAACAGTTTAGGTGGCTGCCATACACCAAGCTTTTTCAGCATCAAAAGATAATTTGAGCTTGTCTTAGCACAAACCTCGTCAAATATCAATGTCACCGTGACCTGTCTTTGACAAGATTATTCAATTACTGTCTTGGCAAGCAATGAAACAAGAGCACAATCTGTTACTTTTAATGCTGAGGTACTAAAATGACCTACTCTGAAAAATTGCACCCGTGGTGTATCATTAGCCTGCTTCCTAATTGTCAGCGTGTTATTGTGGCACGATTTCGTAAGAGAAACGATGCAGACGATCATCTACGGGTTGTAACTGCTCAATAAGTGCTGATAAGCAAGTATCGCCAAAGTAACTCAGACAAGGCCTGATGGCCTCAAGCTGAG